>JBEBJD010000027.1:0-23099 GCA_040080075.1 Hyphomicrobium sp.
TTGTAGAACTTCCGCTGCCGCCGCGCCGCGGAGGCTGCCGGCCGCCGCCGCGACCAGGAATTTTGCAACCGCCGTTGGATCTAGTCCGGCCTGACTGACGGACAATGGCAGGATGACGAACTGAATTGACGCCAGCAGCGCCATCACGAGGCTGAATAGAATGGTCAGCGGAAACAGCACAGGGTCGGCGCGCAAGTGCTGCAAGACGGGCGCGAGGCGGGTGGCCTTGGCGCTGGGATGTTTTAGAAAATCAGGCAGAGATGCTGTTAATGTCAGCGCGCTGGCGAGACATAAAGCGGCGATAATCACAGCTCCATACGCAGATCCGACAGCAACGATCAAGGCCGCTCCGGCGGCTGGCGCGACGAGGCCAGCCATATGATCGAGGCTGTCATCAATGGCATTGAGCCGAAGCAGGTCCCATCGCGCGATGCGGGCAATTTCAGGATAGTTTGTTTCTGATGCGACATTGGATGGGCCTTCAAGCGATGCGCCCAGGGCCGAAACCGCGGCAATCAATAGCGGATGAACCGGGCCGTGAAGCAGGAGCACGGCGATCACAGTTGTCGCCACCACGCTGAGCCACGATCCGCAAAGCGCCACTGGTCGCGCGCCAAACCGGGCAATGAGACGGCCCGCATATAGAGTGCCGAGTACGAGCACGGCGACATGCGCCGCGATTACGATTCCCGCCCAGAAGCCGCTGCCCGTTTGCTGCAAGACGGCCCAGCCATAAACGATGGCGGCCATGCGATCGGCAAAACGCCCCAGCCCGCTTTGGATTAGCAGTCCGGCTAATGGCTTGCGGGTCTTAACAACCTGCATATTTAGCCCGCGGGTTATCGATGGTTGAGCGCTGGGGCGTAAAACCTCAAGGTCCGGACGCGCGGGTCCCGGAACGATGCAAGGTCCACCAGCGTGCGCCGAGGGGAGCAACGGCTATGATAGTCGAAACTGGGTTCCCGGCAATGGCTAGCCGCAAAAGAAGGGAATGTTGGTGCAACGGCTGTGCGCCAACTCCGCGCCGCCGATGCCCAATCCGGTGGCCAATGCTGTTGCCGGTATCACTCTTCTTTAAAGGCCCTTGCAACTTGGTCGGTGAACGGCTTGGCAAGATATGACAGTGCTGTCCGCTCTCCTGTTTGGATGAAGGACTCGACCGGCATCCCCGGGATTAGGTGCTTACCGCCAAGTTTGAACATTTCACCGTCGGTCACGCTGATGCGCGCCGTGTAGTAGCTCTGGCCGGTCTGTTGATCTTTGGAAACTTCAGCCGCCAGCCGCGAAATCATTCCGTTGAGCTCCGGCGTCGTGCGTTGATTGAAGGCGGGGAAGCGCAGCACTGCCTTTTGACCAACAGAGACTTGGTCGATATCGGTTGGCAGCAACCTCACCTCGATGGAGCTGCGATCGTCAGTGGGAACGAGAGACATGACCGTGTCGCCTGGATTGACCACGCCGCCCACTGTATGGGCCGTGAGCTCGTGGACGATGCCAGATCGGGGTGCCCTCATCTCTACCCGTTTAAGTGTGTCTTCGGCGGCGACGCGGCGCTCCTGCAATTCACCCAGCCTGGCTTCGACTTCGCGAAACTCCTTTTGGGCGTCCGTCACGATCGTCTCGTCAACTTCGAGGATCTGCAATTCCGTTTCGCTAATCTGACCTTCGGTGCGTGCGATCTGCGATAGAAGCGCGCCGTGTTCGCCCTCAATGCGCGTCGCATCACGCTCCATGGCCAGAATCCTGGTCTGCGGGACTAGCTTGTTGAGATACAGCTTCTCCAGCCGGCTAAGCTCTTCGTTGACTAATCTCAGTTCCTTGGCCTTCGCCTTCTCCTGTTTGGAAAGGCCCCCAATCTCGGCGCGATATTGTCCTATGCGAGACCTGAGCTGTGCCCTTTTTCCATCGGCTGATTTTTGCTTGAATCTGAACAGGCGCCGTTCGCCTGCTGCCACGCGGCGTGCGTCGGCGCTCATCTGCTCGAAGCCGCCGGGGAATTCGATATCCGTTGCTCCATCGCGTTCGGCCGCAAGGCGGGCGTTGCGCCCCAACAGTTCGGTCAACTGCGTCATGACGATGCCGAGATTGGCTTTGGTTTGTGTATCATCAAGGCGAAGCAGCAAATCCCCTTCTGAAACCATGTCACCGTTCTTGACCAGAATTTGGCCGACAACGCCGCCGGAGGGATGCTGGACTTTTTTGAGACTGCTATCGACCACAACCTGACCTGCCGCGATGACGGCGCCGGAAAGCTGCGAATTGGCAGCCCATCCGCCGACCGCGGCGACCAGCAAGCCGACAATTCCCAAGCCCGCTGCCATGCGGCGGTTCAAACTCGTTTCACGGTGTCCGGTGGCCGTGCTGCTGTTTGTTAGCTTGGACATTTTAAGACTCCAATGTCTTGAGGCGAATACTGATGATCAAAATTTAAGCTCAAGCTGGTTTCTGACTTCGCGGCATATGGGACACAACCGCTGCGGCTGCAGGGGGCGGGCGAACGGCCTTGCGCAGGACCTCGTCGCGCGGTCCAAAAGCGGTCAACTGACCATTGCCTATGACCGCAACCTTATCGACGGCTGCAAGTATTCCTGAGCGGTGCGCAATGACGATTGCAATGCCTTTGCGTTCGCGCACGCTACGTATGGCGAGCGCCAAGGCTTCCTCCCCATCCGAGTCGAGATTGGAGTTTGGCTCATCGAGGACAACAAAGAATGGATCGCGATAGAGGGCGCGAGCCAGGGCAATGCGCTGACGCTGGCCAGCCGAGAGGGCCTGACCGCGTTCTCCAAGCATCGTTTCGTAACCTTCAGGAAGCCGGAGAATAAGTTCGTGAACGCCAGCAGCCCGTGCCGCAGATACGACGGCCATGCTGTCAGGCTCCTCGTCGAAGCGGGAAATGTTCTCCGTAATAGTGCCGTCAAAGAGTTCTACATCTTGAGGAAGGTAGCCAATATGCTGGCCAAGACGTTCGTTAGACCAGCTATCGAGAGACGCTCCGTCAAGCCGTATCGAGCCGCGGGCGACGTCCCATACTCCAACCAGCGCGCGGGCAAGCGAAGATTTTCCGGCCGCGCTTTGACCGATTACGGCCAATGCCTCGCCAGCGTTGAGTTCGAAACCAACGCCCTGAATCACAGCGCGCTGCGTGCCGGGGATGACGACAGAAATATTGTCGACATTGAGTTTGCCGATGGGGGCAGAGAGCTCCAGCGGATCTGGCCCCTCGGGCGCACCAACAAAGGCCGCCTCCAGGCGCGTGGCGCTCTGACGTGCGGCAACGAACCCCTTCCAGTTTGCGATCGCAAGTTCGATGGGGGCATAGGCGCGAGAGGCGGCTATCGAGCAGGCGATAATGGCGCCCGCGGACATTTCGCCCTTGATCGTGAAATAGGCGCCAGCTCCCAGAAGAGCTGACTGAAGGATCATGCGGATGACACGGGAAACCGATGAGAAACCGCTCGTCAAATCGACCAGCGACTGCTGCATCGCCAAGTGTTCGGAGTTGGCATCGCTGAACCGGCGCATGGCGCGGTGAGCAAAGCCCATGGCACGCAGCACTTCGGCATTGCGCGTATTCGCGTCTAGAAGAGACAGCCGGCGAGATGCGGCTTGAACCAGAGCAAGACTGGGGGCCCGGATCTTGTGCTCAGTCATTAGCGTCAGGCCAACGAGAGCCACTGCGCCGCCTGTGGTGATCCAGCCGAGAACCGGGTGCAGCAAAAAGATAAAGATAAGAAACAGCGGCATCCACGGCATGTCGATGATCGCCAGCGGGCCTTGACCCGACAAGAAGCCACGAATGGTTTCTACGTCGCGCATCGGCTGCTGGGCATCGGAGCCTTTGCGGCCCAGAAGCGACAGTCTGAGGGATGTTTTATGAGCTTGTTCCGTCAAGCCATCATCGAGACGCCCGCCAAGCCGGACCAATATCTGAGACCGCATAATCTCGAGTGCGCCCTGGAACATATAGAGGGCAAGTGCCAAAACCGACAACGCCACGAGTGTTGAAATGCTCTGGCTCGACAGCACCCGGTCGTAAACCTGAAGCATGTAGAACGAGCCGGTGAGTGCCAGCAGGTTGGCGGTGCCGGAAATCACCGTCATCGCCGCAACAATACCTTTGAGGGATCCGAATGCCGTCCGCACGGCTGATTTCTTTTGACGCATCACAGTACACTACCCCTGCCCAAACTAAACGAGTGACTACACAGCAGTGCCAAGTCTGGTTCTGTTCAATAACTGCCCACCTTCAAACCAAACGTCCTTTCACAATGCCAGGTTATGAGAATATGAAGTCTTGCCGGTCCATCGTGTGTGCGTCGACAAGCACCAGCTTGACGCTGTCCGCGCCAATCTTCACCAATGTCGACTCACCATCGTAAATCAGAAGAATGTCGACGCCGAGCGACGACTCATTAAAGCCATAGGCCGATACGTCGATGCGGTCCCTGCCTTCGCTCCCGCTCGATTCGGTATCGAATCCTATGACAACGTCATTGCCGAAGCCCGGCCTCAGAATCAGGGTGTCGTTGCCGCGTGTGAACAACACGTAGTCATTGCCCTGATTATCCGTGACGTAGTCATCGCCATCGCCGCCGTCGAGATAGTTGTCGCCGTCGCCGCCGTCGAGATGGTCGTTGCCATAACCTCCATAGAGCGAGTCATTGCCGTCGCCGCCTTCGATCAGATCATTGAGGTTGCCGCCGATGATGATGTTGCCGAGGTCATTGCCGGTTCCTTGGAATTCTCCGCCGCCGGTGTAGACAAGAATTTCTACGTTGTCCGAAAGGCTGTACTCGCTCAAATTGGTTGTGACGGTATCGATGCCCTCACCTTCGCCTTCGATCACAATGTCTTGGCAATCGTTGACCACGATGACATCGCTGCCGAGGCCGCCGATCAACAGATCGGCTCCATAGCCCCCGTCGAGGACGTCATCGCCCATGCCGCCATCCAAAGTATCCTGGCCGTCTCCGCCAACTATAATGTTTGCCAGATCGTTGCCCGTGCCGATGAAGTCCGCCTCGCCGATGTAAATGAGAATTTCAACGTTCTCGGGCAGCGAATAAACTTCAATATTCACCAATGCAGTATCTGTGCCTTCACCCAATGCCTCGACGGCTTGGTCGTGCTGGTCGTCGATATAAATTGTGTCGTTGCCCAGGCCGCCGGCCATGATGTCGGCACCTTCTTCACCATCGAGTGTGTCGTTTCCGGCATCGCCGTACAAATGGTCGTCGCCGTAACCACCCGCAGCAATATCTGTGCCATCGCCGCCGCTGATGTCGTCGGAGCCACTGCCGCCGTCGAGCGTGTCGTCACCTTCATCGCCGCTAAGAGTATCGTCGCCCGCTCCGCCCTTAACGTTATCTTGTCCGTGACCGCCCGATAGCCTGTCGTTACCCTTGCCGCCATAAATCAGGTCGTTGCCCGCACCGGCTTCGACGGTATCGTCGCCAGCCCCGGCGTAAATAGTGTCGTCGTCCGCGCCTCCGTAAAGTACGTCGTCGCCGGCGCTGCCGTGCACAGTCAGACCACCTGAGTTCAAGGTAAACGATCGGGTGTTGTGCGAGGTTAGATCGTTGAGATCGGGAGTCACACTGTTCTCAATCAGCGACGATCCCGCGTGGCGCAGCATGTTGCTGGCATAGGAATGTTCGATCTCGCCGGTTACTTGCAGTGCAGCGAGATAATTCACTTCATTGTTTGCCGGTGGAATGAGGATGCGGCCCGTTTCAGTATTTGCCACGGCCTGCAATGTCGAGCCTTCAACGCCCGATCCTGAAACCTCGGCCAGTCCGGCAACCCACAAGTCAACGGCATCAAATCCATCTGGATAGGCGGTCTCTAGGTCGGCAATGAGTTTGTCTGGCAGTTTATTGTGATCCTGAAAATCACTCCAAGAATCATAGGGGCGCAGGCTCGCCAGCCCTGTCTGCACATATAAATCCGCTCGGATCTGGTTGAATTGAGCGCTGCCTGGCTCGCGGCTTCGAACCGCACTGACGGCCGTATGGTCCTCCCGGCCCGAATGGTGGTCACGCGGCGCGGTGCTGCCGTCACCGGTGGACTGTGAAACAGGATCGCCGGCGCGTGTTGAGTGTTCGTCCCTGTCCTCGTCCGCTGGAGGAGGTGAACCAAACCCGTCGCGCAGAAAAACCTGGTCGGTACTGACTGTGTCTGCGTCACGGCCGGCTGTGGCGCCGCTGTCAATGTCACGCGCCTTCAGGACCTGCACAAAATCTTTTAGGACAGCCCTTTGGTACTCAGAGAGATTGATGAGGTTGGCGGCATCGGTATATTGATGTTCCGGCCACTCACCGCCGGTTTCATGCTTGAGTTGCTCAACCCAGAAATCGTGATTGCTGGTCCAAGTTTGGCCTGTGCCATGTTGGTGATGCTCTTCGTCTGGATAGCCGCCATCCGTTTGCTCCTGGTTGCGTTCAACCAAGGACAGCAATTGACTCAGATCATCGGATCCTTCGCGGCGGGTCATCCGGACCTCTCGTTAGGCCTCAAGAGTTTTGCACTATCGATAATTTGTTTCCGGTTGCGTGCCCGGGCTCCGATACTTATCGTCCTTCAAGGTTCAATTTGCCCGGCTACTTTCATACAAAATACACCAACATTGACGGCGAGTGAAATTCAATTTTACTGAATAACCCGGCATCCCGTTGAATTACTTAGCGTTCTACCCGACCATAGTCTGATGCCATTTCAGACCATGGTCGGGGTGCTCTTCCCTAATGGTGCGCCGCAGCAAGAGCCATCGCGCACTGCCTAATGCTAGAATTGGAAGTCGGCCTGTGTGATGCTGTTGGCCCCTACTCCGTTGACACCCACGAGGCGAAGAGTCCCGTCGCCAGCAATTGTTACCAGCGTGTCAGCCCCGACATCGGTGATGGTTACGCTGGCTGCGAAATTGGCAGCCGTGATGCCCAGACCACCAACGTCGATCCGGTCCTGACCGCCGCCCGCGATGGCATCGAAATCTTCGATCCGGTCATTGCCGAAGTTGGCATTGAGAACGATGGTGTCGTTACCCTCGGTGACGATGATAGTATCACCGCCGGCTCCACCGTTGAGCCTGTCGTTGCCAGCTCCACCATTGATTGTGTCGGCTCCGCCCGCGCCATTAATGGTGTCATTGCCACCCAGACCGTTAAGGACGTTGACACCGCCATTGCCGGTGATGGTGTTGGCACCTTGGCTGCCTATGACGTTTTCGATGCTTGCCAACTGGTCGTTGCCAGTTTGCCCGCTCGAAGCCGTTCCAGCCTGCAAGTTGACGGTTGCAGCCGCCGTTGTCTGCGACAGATCGTAAGTGTCCGACCCCGCCCCGCCGTCATAACGGTCATTGCCATCGCCGATGGTGGCGACGATGCGGTCGTTGCCGCCGTCGCCATTTATGCGGTCTGCTGCTGCCGCGCCTGTCAGTACGTCATTGCCGCCAGCGCCGTTGAAGCGATCGGCTCCTGCACCGCCCACGAGCGTGTCTGCGTTTGCAGTACCTGTGACATTCTCCGGATTGACGTCGGTGACATTGATAGCGATGTTCTGCACGACTGGTGCCGAGATGCCATCCGAAACTCGAACCTGGATGGTATGAGTTTGCGCCTGCTCGAAGTCGAGAGCAACACCATTCGCTACCTGGATCTGCGTGCCGGCGAGTTGGAACCGGCCCCCTGCATTGTCGAGCAATGTGAAAGTGAGCGCAGCACCGGTATCGGGATCGTTTGCCGAAAGTGTGCCAACCAGCCGCCCGTTGTTTGCCCCTTCCGCGACAGTTGTCGCCGATAGCGCAATGGCTGTTGGCGCATCGTTGACCGGCAATAGGTCAAGCGTGGCAGTATTCGGCACCAGTGTGACGCCGGCATCCGAGGAGACATCATAAGTGAATGTCACAGCCGTGTCGTCGTTCGCTGCTGGCTGGAATGACCACTCCAAGCCCGGGGCAACCTCTGTCAAAACGCCCGCCGACGGGGTGAGATTGAGGATTTGGACAGCGGCAAGCGTGTTGTCGATATCGGTCACGTTGGCGAGCAACTGTGCGGCTGTAATGGTGACCGCCGTATCTTCATTGCTGGCAGGCAGGGTCACGGCCCCAACAACAACCGGAGCATCATCAACGGGCGTGACATTGAATGTAATGGTCGCCACGTTGCTGTCAAACACGCCGTCGTTTGCGGTGTAGGTGAACGAGTCTGTGCCACTGAAGTCAGCATTCGGCGTGTAGTCGAACGTGCCGTCAACAGCGAAGTTCAAAGAGCCGTTTGTGACGTCTCCGGCCAACGTAAAAGTTAACGGATCGGCTTCTGGATCGACAGCCACGGCTGAGCCGATGAAGACTGTATCTTCATCGCCCGTGATTGTGGCGCTATCGGCAACAGGTGCTGTATTGATGACGCCCAGAGTCGACGTGGGAGCCGAGAACACGATTTCTGGCACGCCGTTCGCACCCGTAAAAGTCCCAACCACGCGCAGCCTCAATCCGTCCAATTCGAACGCTGCTGTCGGCGTAAATGTCGTGCCCGTAATCACGCTTTCGTCTATCGGATCCTCAATGTTGGCCCAGTCCTCTTGTCCTGGCGTGGCCTCGAACTGCCATGTGATGTTGATCGAATTTAAGGCGACTACACCGCCTGGATTATCGGCATCCTGCACGGTACCGATGCTCACCGTCAGTACGTCGCCATCGTTGACCACGGGCGGTGATGGGTCATTGATAACCAGCAGGCCGGTTGCAACAGAATTCGTGATCGTGGGATCAAGGAATACAACACCATCTGCGAACTGCAGAATTTCAAAGTTGCGGATGTTGTCGATACCGTCGCCGGCACCGGCACCGCCACCGCCGCCACCCGCGGCGGGGATGTGCGTCACTGTAATGAAGCCGTCACCGTCAATGTCCGATGCAACGACGCCTGGGGCTAGTCCAGCACCTTCGATCTCGTAGTTTACCTGCGCGTCAGAAAATACTGCGATGTCAATGTCGCCTGCTTTGTTTGTCGAACTGCCCGTAGCCGAAACCTGAGTGCCGTCACTATTCAAAACTTCGCGTACGATCTTGAGCTGGCCAGGATTGATTTCCCCGCTCAGCATTCGCGCACTGATTTCATTCAGGCTGTCGATCGAGAATAGCACCGGTCCGGTGCCATCCATATTCGTATGAACCGCAATGCGGACGTTGAGCCAGGCGTCGCCATCGAGAATATCGTTGCCCAAGTTGCCGCGAATGATGTCGCTGCCGGCACCGCCGAGGATGATTTCACCCCCGCCATTGGTGTCGGATTCGAAGACAACGCTGGTGGGCGCGCCGGGGTCAACGCCAAGAAGGTCGCGCATCCCGTCGATCCGGTCGACGCCAGCTTGAGTCAATGCATCGGCGAAACCTTCGCCAGCAAGAAGCTTGGCGGCGCCAGTTAGGATGTCATTGTGTTCCCAGCCGGAAAGACCTTCGACCGAGTCGAAGCGATCGCGCAAAATCAGGGCTTGCCGATTGTCGAATACCCGTATTCCAAGGTCGGAATCCGCGCCGAGTGGGTCACCCTTGTGAATAGCCCAGTCGAAGCCATCCATGCCGTTGTTGCGCTGAATGCCAGCGCTCTGAACCATGATGTCGTCGCCGTTCTCGCCGTCGTAGTCGGTGTCGTTGCCCTGACCATTCAAGACATCGTGGCCGACGATGGGGGAGTTGAAGAACAGTTCCGAGTTTTCACCCGAAAGCCCGTCGAAGCCTTCGCCGCCTTCGATCCAGTCGTCCCCTTCGTTGCCAAGCAGCACGTCAGCCGCAGTACCTCCCAGAACGAAGTCGTCGCCTTCACCAGCGAATATTTCTACCGTATCTGTGCTTGCTCTCAGGAAGTCGTTACCCTGGTCGCCGAACAGTAAGCTGAGGCCATGGCCGCTGCTGACGACGTCGTTGCCTTGGCCGCCGCGCAGGAAGTTGTCACCGAATGGATCTTCGATGATGTCATCGCCTTCGCCGCCAAACACCTGGTCGGATTCCATGCCGGCGTTGATGTAGTCGTCGCCGCCATCGCCCCACAGCGTGTCAATGCCCTTGTCGCCATAAAGATGGTCTCGGCCTTCTGTGCCGCCGAGTACGACATGCTCGCCGCCAGAGAATTTCAGCAAATTGTCATCGCCGTTGATCAGGCCATCGCCATTGACATCGACAAACTTGCCATTGGCCGCGTTGACGCCATTAACAATACGAACGACTTTGGGATCGATGGCCTGCTGGAATGGGCTGTCCCAAACCGGATCTGCTGAGCCAAGGCCGGCGTTATCCTGGGCAATGCCTGGATCGAGTTCAAGGATCAGGTCTGGTGTCTGGAATGCGAGGCCAGCGATATGAGTCGAATTGCCGGCACCCAAGTCTGTGTTGCGCATGATGAGGTCAGAGAAGGTCGTGGGCTCAAGTTGATTGAGCAGGTTCATGCCCTGGGTGCGGCTGAGGTAATAGAAGCGGTCGCCGTTTTGCAGGTGCTCCATCTGATATTCAAAGACAGCGCCAAAGGTCGAGCCCAGCATGCCGCCAAATTCCATCAACTCTTCCGCCAGGCCGCCGATCCAAAGATCAACCTCGTTGAGGCCACCGCGGCTGTCGTCGTTGGGGCCTGTGCCGTCGGGCGCATAGTCACCGGTCGCATTGAGGAAGTCCTCAGCGTCGGTTGGTGGCTGGATGGTATGCGCGAGAACGGGCGGAACCATGTCGGGGTTGGCCGGAACATCTTGTGGCGTTCCGAATACGATAGCCATAGCAGCCGCACGCTTGCCTTCGATGGTTGTCTCGGCCGTGATCGACGAGTGCGTGCCATACGCTGCAATAAAGTTGATGATGGATTCTGGATGCTTGATGTTTTGCGCAAAGTCGACCCAGCTTGTGTAGGGCTTGAGCTGTGCATCGGCGGTCAAGGCATAAAGTTCTTCACGCGCATGATTAAGAGTCGGAATCCCGGTTTCGCGGCCACGTGCCATGTTGATAGCTGCGAGGTCGAGCGGAAGTCCAACAAGGTTGTTGCGCAAGGCATCGACGACGAATTCGTCGATCTCGTTGCCGGCCTGGCGTGTGACGCCGCGGAGGATCGCACCGCCTACTGTGGCTGCATCGACGCCAGCTGCTGCGATGTCGGCCGCTGTGAGCGTGCCGTCACTTCCATTGGAGTTCGTTGAGAATGCGACCGGGTTGAGGAAGGCTTGGATAAGACCGATCTGACTGGCGCCCGTGCCATCGACGAGGGTTAGATCGTTGTCAAGGCGGTCAACGGTGTCCGTCAGCATCGAATGGCCGAATCGATAGACAGTATGTGCAAATTCGGCAACGATCGAAGGATCAAGATCGGCGCTGTTCGTGAACACAAAGGGATCGACATTTGGCTGGATCTTGCGGGCGAATTCCTCGAACACAAGATGTTGGTACTGCATTTCCGTGACGAACCGGGCGGCCTGGAACAGGCGTTCGCCATTCCAGATCAGCGTATCGCCAGGAGCCGGCAATGCTGTCAGCTGATGAGCGGGATCAAGCCACTGGTTGATCACGTCAAGGTCGCCCGACTCCAGAATCGTCACCTTGTTGGCTTCAACGAGGCGATCATGTTCATTATGGAAAACGGTGTGAACCGTGGTGAGGCCAATGTTTTCATTGCCGCGTCCGTCTCCGGTGATGAAATGTTGGTCGAGAAGTTCATCGTCGTAGGTGCCGGCAAGTTGGCCGTCCAATGAACCACCGACGAGATTGTCAGCGTCCTCTGCCAGACCCGCGCCAGGTGCTGCGTCGTGGGCAATGTCATCAAGGAAGGCTGTGCCGGCTCGAATAGTGTTTGACGGCAGCAGCGTGCCAAGGCCGCCGTTATCAGCGGGGTTGGCCTCCACCAGACCTGTGGACGTCACAATCTGCACAAAACCATTTGGCCCACGGATGAAGCGGCCATAATCGTCTGTGGCGAGTAGGGGTACGCTCAACACATCGGCATCGACGAGCTGGATGCCGAGGAGATCGGCCGCTTGCGCCTTCACGTCTGCCCATGTTGGCAAACCAGCATTGGCGCCTGACAGCAATCGCCCTGTAGCAATGGGCTCGCCAGCATCGTTCATAACATATTCGCGCAGGAACACCTGATGCGACGCATGTGACGTGTAGGTCTGATTCTGGTCAACGAAAGGTGTGGTTATGTTGACTGCATTCGGGAGGGTGCGCGAGATCACCATGAAGTTCGTCGGAGAGCCTGGCACATAGAGG
Source organism: Hyphomicrobium sp. (assembly GCA_040080075.1). Taxonomy (GTDB): domain Bacteria; phylum Pseudomonadota; class Alphaproteobacteria; order Rhizobiales; family Hyphomicrobiaceae; genus JANNFX01. The sequence continues at coordinate 12,245 of JBEBJD010000027.1, forward strand.
GGATCATCCGGCATCAAGGGAATGTAAACATTGCCGTTGCCGCCCTTGGGTACAAGATCCAATCCGTGATCGAAGAACTGGCCAAAGAAGGTCATGAATGCGTTGAAGCTCGGCGATAGGCCGATGTCAGGTGACTGGTTTTGGATCAACGACAGATCGGTATTGTCGACGGCCAGTTCTCCAGGACCCGCGATTTCGCCAGGACGGATGGGCGTAAAGCCAGGATGCGCCAGTGCGAAAGCGTCAAGCGCCAGAGGGTTGTTGAACCACGCTTCGACAGCCGCCGGGTTGTTAATGGACTGATCGACGATCAGATTCGAAATCGTGCGCGGCTGACTATCGACGACGGTAAGAGTTGGATTATATACGGCACCTGCGTTAGCCGCGGCGCCGAAAAAGTCCGGTATTCCATCTCCGTTGAAATCTACGCCGGCGGTCGTACCCGTGCGCAGTTCAGGTGTTAACAGCCGCGGGAACGGCTGATCCGCTGCGCCTACAAGTTCCTGGCCTGGCAGTAAATTATTATAAATGCCGCTTACAGTGCGGAGACCCACCGGCAGGAGCGCCGCATCCGGACCGATGACATCGACCAGATTCTGGCCCGCCACATTGACGGCTCCGGCGTTAAGATCTTGATTGCCAGCATGTTGTTCGGCAATTTTGATTTGGTCGAGGATTTTGTTGAGGTCGGCGAGGTTGATGGTGAAGCTGCTGGCCATGTCCGGTACTCCGCAAAATTAAGTCTGATTTGACAATGTTGGGTTGCTGAATGCTGTTAGTGACGTTGTTCAAGAATGCCCGGCTGTAGATGCTCAATGGCATCGCAGTGGCCAGGGCTACATCGGGCCGGCCATTGCAATCGGCTGTTGGTTAAAGACGGGTTGGCTCGAAACGCGCGATGTGGCGGGTAAGCTGGGCCGCACTGTTCCCTACGGAACACCGGCGTCAGTGCGCGGGGCGCTAGACTGGAGTCCATCCAATCGATGCAGGAATGAACTATGCGTTCCATCCAGGTGCGGTAACCGCGACTGTGGGTGTCAAAAGGATCGGGAAATACCAAGGTAAACTTCTCCATCATTCCGGTGCTAAGCTTCATGTATTGGCTTCAGCCTACGGACTAACTCTGCGCAATCAAATCAAAGGGTAATCCGGTGACTACTGAACGTTTGGATGTCTCAAACCATTGCTGGAGCCGCTTGCAACCGCGGCGGCAAAAGTGAATATTGTCTTCATTGCTAAAGGACACTTTTTCTCAATGCGCTCGCAGTTGCTAGGTCCGGAAGTCGCGTCACGTGTGGAGGCCATGGTCGGCTGGATCGTCAGACCATGGTCCGAAGGTGCGCTTGGGCGCGGGGTCAAGCCGGTTCTGCGCACGTTCAGTCAGCTCAGCCTCGCCACGCGCTTTGCGCTTGCTTCAGCGGCAATCCTTTTTGGAGGAATGGAACTTCTTGGCGGCTGGGTCGCTTCTCGCATTGAGGTTGGCGTGCTGCAGAACGCAGCGGGAGCGTCGGCACTTTATTTCGAGAGTTTTGTTGAGCCGTTGATTCAACAGCTGGCCAGCAAGCCCACTTTGCCGGACGAAAAGATCGCGTCGATCGATTCACTCATCAGTGAACCAGATGTAAGCCACCGAATGGCAGGGATCACGATTTGGCGGCCCGATGGCATGATCGTGTATGACAAGGATAAGACTTTAATCGGCAAGAAATTTGGCATCACAACTGAACTCGCCGGGGCGTTGAACGGGGATGTCCAGGCGAAATATGATCACCGCCCTCAGATCCAGGGTGCGGTTTTGGATTTGGACGCAGCCGCGCGATTTGAGATCTATTCGCCCATGCACGTGCTCGGTACGAACCGAGTCATTGCAGTCGCGCAAATTTCGGCCAATTCAGGAGCGCTCAATAAGGAGCTGCAAGCGTCGAGGCGCGATACATGGCTGATTGTTGGCGGCTCCACGCTTGCGATGTTCGGCATTCTCTATGCCATTGTTCGCAGCGGCAGCCGACTCATTAATCAACAGCGTGAGGCTCTCGAACATCGCGTCACCGAACAAGAGGCCCTGAACCAAGAGACCATTGTTCTGCGCGAGCAACTGGAGCGCGCCAATCGCCGTGGCACCGAGATCAACGAACGTTTCTTGCGCCGTGTGAGTTCCGATTTGCATGATGGTCCCGCACAGCATCTCGCCCTGGCGTTATTGCGGCTCGATGAGCTAGCACCCCTGGTCAATGCGGCCGCAAAAAACGGAGACCCAAAACACAAAGACGTTTTGGCTACAGTGCGCGCCGCAACCGCCGATGCCATGAAAGAAATACGCAACATTTCGTCGGGACTGGCCTTGCCGGAGTTGCAGAAAATTTCACCAGCAAGTGCGCTTAGTATTGCCGCACGCGCGCATGAGCGGGCGACCGGCACAACCGTTGAGATGACCATCAATGGTCTTCCAGCACGCTTACCGCTGCCCCTCACAATCTGCCTGTTCCGGTTTGCTCAAGAAGGTCTCAATAACGCCTTCCGCCACGCCAGCGGCCGTGGTCAGCGGCTCAACGCCCAGTGTGATGGAATGGCAATTGAGGCTGAGGTCTCCGATACTGGGCCCGGTTTCGCCGTGGAACAGAAGCTCGGACAAAACGGGCGGCTTGGGCTAGAAGGGCTGCGCCATCGCGTCGAGGCGCTTGGCGGAGCATTGCAGGTTCACTCAACTCCGGGGGCCGGTACGCGGCTCGTTGTGCGCTTTCCCAATTTAATCGAGACCCAGCCCCATGGTTGACCGGATCCGCATCGCCGTTGTCGACGATCATCCGCTTTTGCGTGAAGGCGTGGCGGGAACGCTCAAGGCCGATAGCGGAATGGAAGTGGTGGCCGTTGGTGCTTGTGGATCCGATGCTGTGCGCATTGCCGCCGAACATCTTCCCGATGTGATGCTGCTCGACATTTCGATGCCAGGCGGTGGCATCGAAGCAGCGCGCGCTATTGCCGATAGCTTTCCCGCCATCAAGACGATCATGCTGACAGTATCGGAACGCGAAGACGATGTGACAGCGGCCATGGAGGCCGGAGCGCACGGTTACGTCTTAAAGGGCGTGACCGGCGCCGATCTTATTGGAACCGTCCGCGCGGTGAGCCGGGGCGAAACCTACATAACCCCGCAACTTGCGACCCGGCTCTTGCATCAGATGAAGCGGCGGACATCAGAGAAGCCAGTGGCCAGGACCGAAGTCGAGCTGACGCATCGGGAAGAGCAAATTCTAAATGAAGTTTCCGCCGGTCTCACCAACAAGGAGATCGCGCGCAAGCTAACTCTGAGCGAAAAAACAGTGAAGCACTACATGACTAGCGTGCTGCAAAAGCTGCAGGCACGCAACAGAGTGGAAGCGGTGCTCGCCCACCTTAAACATGACAAGCCGGAAGAGCGCCGGTAGTCCGGCTTATAATTGAACCGCGGTCCGGCGCTAGCTGGTCACGTCTTGGTCTTCACCGGCGCCGCCAGGTGCATTGTCGCGTCCAAGGGTGAACACCTCGGGTTGACCGCCGCGTCCAGGAAACTTGTAGCGGTACGGCTGTCCCCAAGGGTCATTGAGGCCGCTTGCACGCTTCAGATATGGACCGCGCCAGCGCGTCTGCCCTGGTGGCGGCTGGATCAGCGCCTGCAATCCCACTTGTTGAGGCGGGAAGCCACCCGCATCTAACGCATAAAGTTCAAGTGCGGTCGAAACAGCGCTGATTTGCGCTTTGGCGGTCTCTGTGCGGGCTCTGCCAAGATAGCTCAGCACCTGTGGTGCGGCGATCGTTGCGATAAGAACGATAATGCCTAGCACCACGAGCAGTTCAAGCAGCGTGTATCCGGCCTCTGCATGCCCGCCGCGCTCGCACCGGATTAGATGACACTCCCGGCGCGACGGCAGTTTGCTAAAAGTGTTCATGTGCGATCTCTTGCGCCAGCTCCAGCGGAGCGGCATCGAACGAAACTAAATTGAGCCGCCGGTTGGGGCAAGCCTTCCTGTGCAGTCAGTTATCAATGTCCCGTGTGATGGTTCCGGAATGCCGGTTAAGTATGCTGCGGGTTCTGTCCGGCAATCCGGAACCACAAATCACACTAAAAAAGGCTTTGCTTGCTGGTGTTCCTTATGTCTCGCAATTGCCGGAAAGTGGCTGCTGCAAGTTTGACGGCAATTGCGAGACGGGACACTAGCAACATCACTGGCTTCGTGTGGCGTTCATCGCGCCACACTAGCCACATCGTTAAGCGATCAGGTCAACGGGCCGTATAGCCAGACCAGCCAGGTGCCTGCAGCGAGAAATGGTCCAAAGGGGATCGCCGCCACCATAGAAAGATTGTGCTGGCGTATCCGGGCGATGAGTACTGCGAGCAGGGCCGTGGCGCAGGCATAGAGCAGAACGGACGCCAGTCCTTCAGCCCCGGTCCATGCGCCGGCCGCCGCAAACAGTTTGGCATCGCCAAGTCCAAGGCCGCTGCGCCCGCGCAAGGCTTCGTAGGTTTGCGCCGTCAGATAGGCCGCGCCAAATCCTATTGCTGCGGAAGCCAGCCGCCAGGAGGCGCTATCCCACCCCAAGGCCCAGGCAAGCCCGATACCCGTCAGCATGAGGGGTAATGTCAGGAAATCGGGAAGTCGAAACGACTTGAGGTCTATGATTGTCAGGGCGATCAGTGCTGCCGCAAGAATAATGCTGGCGAGTAACGCGCTACTGGACATTGGCCTGGTAGACATGGCTGCGGGGACAGCAAGTGCCCCATAGGCAGCCGTCAAGGCTACAGCCCATGACACGGGCAGGCCGCCGTTCATGCCGCCACTCGACTGTTGATAGGGCGTAGATATCTTGGTCAATGGCCAAACGACTCACGGTAGACTTCAACATAACTGTAGCGGGTGCCGTCCATTTTGGACAGGCAACACGTTCCCGCGTTCGGGGCCTTATTGAAGGCCTGGAAGGCGGATTGCGCCAGACGGAGGCACAGGTGAAGTCCTGGAAATCGACGCTGAATTTGATTGCTGGCGCTGGAGCGGCAATGGCGGCCATGTTGGCGCCCATCGCGAATGCCGAAGCGCAGGCACGCAGACCCCGCCCCCAGGTTTACGCTGAACTGCCTCCTGTCGAAGGCCGCGGCTGCTATTATGATCGCGGAGAGGAATTCTGCGGCAGTTATTGCTATTGGGAAATAAACGGCAAACGCTATTGCCAACGGCGCTTGCGCGATGCCCACTCGCAGGCCGGCCCCGAGCACTTCTTTTATGCTGAACCGCGGCCCGGCTCTTACGAATACCGGTTCAAATAACTGGTCCTGCGCATCACCGGCCCGCATACAGTTAACACGTAAAATCGCTTAACACGGAGGCAAGACCGCCTCGGAGGTAGCTTGCGGCATGTCCTCTAACCCCGTGCTGCCATGCCGCCATTGATGCACCATGTATTGTGTTCCCGCCCGCTCCTGAAACTCAATTATGGCATGCGACGCGAATTGGACTCCAGAGGCGAGTTGCGCAGTCGCCCGGATGGAAAAGGCGCGCTGGGTTGTCGTTGCGGAAAATCTAGTGTCTCGCTGACCACGACCAGGCGAAAGACCTAGGCGCTCCAGCGGATCGATACCGTCTTGCAATGAGGCCGCATCCAAAGCCGCCCGCAATGCAGGGACCATCACAATCGGGTCAACTCCCGAGAGCCCCGAGTGAACCGTTGCAATGGCCTTGGATTGTGCCGTCAGATGTGAAGGAAGTCCGAGCACCTGTTCGATCTCGTCGACGTTGTCAAAGGCACTGTTCTTCGGACTAGCGGCCCAGCCCGTTGCCAAGTAGCTGTCCCGCTCCGCACCGCCGGGCCTAGGTTCGTCGTCACCGTCCCTGAAGTCCATAACGCGACTGGCAAAGCTGCTGGCTTGCTCCGATGTCGCTCCTAGTCCCGAAAACAAAGCGGCCAGCAAGCTTTCGCTGGCCAGATTGAGATTAACTTTTCCAGCTTCATCTTCGATGCGAATGACGAGGCTCGCCCGGTCTGCGGCCCGGCACGCAACGGACTGGCCGCCTACTGGAAAGCGTCTTTCACTAGCCGGGCTGCGCCGCGCGGTTATAAGATCGAGAAGTGCCAGATTGATGCCGCCATTGGCGAGCGCTTCTGCGCGGGCGAGTTCCATGGCGCTAGCTGTGGAGCGGATATGTGTGCGCACAGAACCCGAAAAACCGGCCGCAAACAAAGCCAGCAAGACCGCGGACCACAAGACGACGACAAGGATGAAGCCTTTGTCCTCGCTAGGCTTCGGCTGGTGGCGCAACTCCGGCGTCATACGCTCTTCCCGGCTGTTGAGACCCGGTTCAAAGAGCCCCATTTACCTAAAGTGGATCAGCGAACGATGCGGTCCAGGGTCTCCCTGTGTTCCGGCTGTGTCGCGCGCTGCGGTCTGGTCGTAAAGTTCAGTCTATCGCGGAATTCAGCGGCAATCTCGCTGACTTGACGATTATCCTTCACGACATGAGGCGAAATCGCAATCAGTAGTTCTGTGCGCGAGATCACATCGTCTTTATTCTTAAAGGCGTTTCCAAGTAGTGGGATATCGCCAATCAACGGTACTTGCTGGCGCGCACGGGTGGCCCGGTCCTGCATCATGCCGGCCAGTACAATGGTGCCACCGTCATTAACCGCGACTGTGGTTTTGATTCGCCTTTGCTGGATGGTTGGAGAGTCGATGGTTGAAGATGTCGTTGCCTTGGCATCGCTGATCTCTTGATCGATCTCAAGTAAGATGCGGCCATCGTCACTGACGCGAGGCGTGATGTTCAGCAAGACGCCGGTATGGCGGAACTCGATCGAATTGACGATCGGTGCGTCGGGATTGATGACGGTAACCGCCGATCGCGTCGCAACCGGAACCTCGTCACCGATCTGAAGAACGGCCTTCTTATTATTGAGGACCATCAGCGAGGGTGACGACACGACGTTGACGTTGGTCACATCCGCAAGCGCGTTGAGCGCGACCTTGGCGTCGGGAAGATTAAGGAAATACGAAAATCCGGCGAATGCAGGGGCGACCGCACCCAAAGCCCCACCAGCAAGTGTATCCGTCAGCTTGAACTGATTGCCGCTCTTCTCAAAGAACCAGCGTACCCCGAATTTGAGGTCATCGTTCAGGGTCACTTCGGCAATTGTGGCCTCCAGCAGCAATTGTACTGGAATGACATCGATCTGGGCCAGTATCTGCCGGATACGCTTGATTTCTGATGGTGTCGCCGAGATAACGAGCGCGTTGTTGCTCTCGTCGGCGACGATCGAAATGCCGCTGGCCCGGTCGTCCGGCGCAGGCTTAGCCAATGCGGCCTGTGCCACCGCACCAGCAGGTAAAAATGCCGATCCACTGTCTGCGGCGGTCGTGCCCGATGCAGACACTGCCCCAGCCGGTGGTACGGTCCCTGGTAAATTGGGGTTCGCTTGGCCAGCGGTTGTTGATGGCGGTAACGGGGACGGCCCCGTTGTCCAATCTCTGGACGTCGATGGATCTGACGGAGTTTCAGTTCCCGCAAACGGACCATCGATGGGAGGCTGCTGTGTGCCCAGTACCGCGTCGCGCAGCGCGCCCGTGCGTGATGGATCTCTGGCAGAGTAAATTTTCTGCAGCAGTGACGCGAGTTCCTGCACCGGCCGGTATTGTACATTGTAAACATAGGCGCGCTTTTCGGTGGCCTCGCCGGCCATATCGATGCGCTTGATCCAGACTTCTGCCTTCTTGAGATATTCCGGCCGCGAGGTGATGACGATAATTGCCTTCATGCGCGCATTGGGAACAAAGCGCACGACGCCCTTTGACGGGCTGTCCCGGTCATTTGCGAAGACGGTGTCGAGTTCTTGCGCGATGGCCTCTGTGTCGCCAGTTTCAATCGGGAAGATGCCAAACGACATGTTGCGCATCCAATCGACATCGAACACGTTAACGGTCTCAACCATCGACGCCAAATCGGATCGCGTGCCGGTCAAAACCAGAAGGTTGCGAGCGCTGTCGACGCGCGAGACCCCGCCTTGCGGCGCAACAGATTTGAGAATGCGTTCCATCTCTGTCGCCGAAACATAGCGCAACGGAACGATTTCCGAAGATACGCCAGGTGCCCGCGCTCCGAGTGAGCCACGTTCTTTCATCGGCTTGCCTGAATTAAAGGCCTCTTCCCGCGACACGACCCTGTAGACCGGACCATCGACGAGCAAGGCGGCATCGCTTGAGGCCAGTAAGGACTCGAAAATTTCGAGTATGCCGTCTTTGCTGACGGGCTTGGACGTCTGCAGGGTGACGGTACCCTGAACCTTGTCGCTTACGGTATAGTTGACGCCCATCACATCGCCCAGCACGGCCTTGGCGGCTTCCTGAATGCTGGCCCCTGCGAGATTGAGTGTCACTCCTTCGCCACTGACGGCTCCGAAGGCCTTTCCCTGCTGCTGGCCCTGTTGCGGCCGGGGTGACTTGGTGAAGTCGCCGGAGCCTTCGAAAATGTGATTTTGTACGGCTCCGGGCGTTGCAGGATCGCCCAAGCCCACGCCTTTGGGGTTAGGCAACGCGCCGGTCTCAGTGGCTGACTGGCTAATAGCAGTGGGCAGAGACAGCTGTTCCGATGCCAGCGAACAACCGGCAAGCGATGCCGCCAGACACAAGTAAGCCGTTAACCGCACAGCCGCCGTAATGCGCTGCCGGAATGCTCCCGATCGCCTCTGAAATTCATAAAACATCAAACGCCTGCCGTGATCCGACACAACGCAAAACCCGTTTTCCCTGACGGCACTGAAAACTTGGCCGTCAACGTTGAACAGGGCCGCGATTCGGGCATCCAAGTCGAGCGCACGCCGTGACCGCTGGGCACCATTGAGGCCGTTGTCCACACTCGTTCATGTTCTGATGGCTTGAAGTGCGGCTGGCGGACCCAAACGGGCTTGGGCCAGTATCCAGGTTGGGCCGATTCGACGGCATAGGGTGTCTCGAAAAGGAACGCTCGCCGTAAAGAAAAGTGCACCTGCAATACGGGCCCGTCTGACGGTGCCCCCTTGGTCTCGGACCTAGGTCCGTATCGGTCGGCTCCAACAGGCAAGATAATTAGTCATCGCGTGGCTCTGACCTAGATCAGCCATGGAACTCCGTTCGTCAGGAGGCTCCTTTGGAAGGTTAGGCGTGGCGGCACAGCTTTTTCTCAACGCCGCCATCCGTGAACGGCGGGCAGAGGACTCAATTTCAGCTTGCTGAGTTTTCGATTTCATTTTGGGGTAAGCAACCATGTATATCGATGACAAGGAATCCCGCCGCCGGCAGAAGGAAGCGCAAGACGCGCGCAATAACCGTGCTGAGATCGTGAAAGCACTTTCGCAAGGACAGATCTCGCGCCGCGACCTTGTGCGATGGGGCATTTTTACAGCAGGTGGGCTGCTCGCCTGCAAGAATGGGCTCAGCCCTTATGCGCAGAGCGCGTTTGCCACGGTGCCTACGGGGACGCCGCGTAGTCCGCTCTTTGGCGCCACAAAGTTTTCGCAACCGGTGCACAGGCTGGATGTTCAACAGCCCATACCTTTGACCCGCAACGCGCAAGGGCACGCGGTGTTTCCAAGCACGAGCGCTGAGCCAAACGCCAAGAAGCACTCCTATCATACCGATTACAACGCCTACACGGGGCAGAGTGCCAATCCGTTCCGTAACCCGATTACCGGCCGGGGCCCGATGGAGGGCCGTCCGCCGGGCGATTTTTTTGCGCATCAGAGGTGGGATGAGTTCTTCCCCAAAGCCGGTTACGTGCTGTCGATGGGGCAATGCGATTCCGATACGTATTACCATCCGCGAATGCCGCACCAGGACGCTAACAGTGTTTGGAGTTTCGGCCGAGGGCGGTTTGCGCGCGGCAAAGCCATACCGCCTTTGATCAAGGGCCGCTATGGTGAGCCCATACTGACGCGGATTTATAACAACCTTCCGGTCGATCGCTCCAAGAACAACGGCTTCGGGCGCAATGAAATATCAACGCACTTTCATAATGCCCACAATGGCGCTGAAAGCGATGGTGCCAGCAATGCGTTCCATTTCCCAGGCACGTTCTATGATTATGTCTGGAGCACAACCCTAGCGCGCCGCGACAAGATCAATAAGCTCGCTACCGACCGGCGTGCGTCAGGCCCGAACGGCAGCGGTGGGCTGAACCTAGTGGCGGGAGACTTCCGCGAACTGCAGGGATCGATGTGGTTTCATGATCATCGCTTCTTCTTCACGGCAGAGAATGTTTACAAGGGAAATTTTGGAGCGATTAACTACTACAGTGGCCCTGATCGCGGCCACGAGGAACTCGACGACGGAGTAAATTTGCGCCTTCCGAGCGGCAAACTTCTCGACTATGGCAACGTCGATTTCGACGTCAATCTGATTGTCCACGATTGCGCCTTCAACCCGCAAGGCCAGCTTTTCTTCGATATTTTCGACAGCGACGGCTTTGTTGGTGACATCATCTGCGTCAACAACACGTATGCGCCGTTCTTCGAGGTGCTGCCGCGCAAATACCGCTTCCGCCTCTTGAATGCCTGCATGTCGCGTTTCATCAAACTGGTTCTGGCTGATTCTGCTGGCAAGGCCGTTCCATTCCAGTTCATTGCAAATGATGGCAACCTGGTTGTGAACCCTCTTAGCCTGCAAGCACTCGACGAGCAGGGTACCGGCGAGCGCTATGATATTGTGGTGGATTTTTCGAAGTTCAAGATCGGCAGCAAGATCCGAATGCTCAATCTGCTGAAGCAGACCAACGGGCGTATGCCGGACAAGACATTGACGATTGCGGAAGCCACGAAGGGCATCGCCGACGATCCGGGCGCCGGAGCGTTTATGGAATTC
>JBEBJD010000025.1:0-5418 GCA_040080075.1 Hyphomicrobium sp.
AGCAGCAATAGCGGCAGCGGAAGCGGCGACGACGGCGCTGGAGGCGGAGGCGACCGGGCCGGCTATGATCGCGGCGACGACGGCGGCGGCCGCGACTCGGATGGTGGCCGCGGCGGCCACGGTGGCAAAGGTTCCGATTCATCGGACGGCGGCTCGCAACACGCTGAAATCGGTAGAAATTTTAGGGATCGCGGCGATCGCTTTCAGTAAGTTTTTAGTCCGCCGTTAATATTTAGTGCCCGTTGAACCTGCCGTGGGAAGTCCCGTCAGAGCAATGTCAGGTCCCTTGGACTATTGTGCTGCTCGTAGGATTGTTCCCAGGAGATTCGGCGGACGTGCTGAAGCACAACACCCATTCGCGATGGCTTACAGGCTTGAGCATGGCTTTAGCGGCCATAGTGCAGCTTGTTGACTGCGCTGCGATTGCGCGTCCCGTTGGTGACGGCAGCGATGTCTATTTCCGGCGCTATCGGGGCGATGACGAGGTTGACGATGGAGACCATGGCGGTCACGGGTCTTCCGGTGGTTCGGGCTCCAGTCATGGCGGTTCAGGCAATAGTGACTCCGATAGTGGCAGCTCCGGTGGTGGCAGCTATAGCAGTGGCAACTCCGGGGGCGGAAGCTCCGGCAGTGGCCGGTCTGGCGGCGGTGGCGCCAAGCCAAGCGGGGGGAAAGCAACTTCCGGCAACAAGTCTTCGGGCGGTTCACGTAAGGACGACGACGACCGCTTCGGTAAGTGAAAACGAAAAGCATTACGGCCTGCGCGCACTGTGCAGACTGGAGCATCGCGTCGCGTCAATAAATGGCTAAGCTATCGGAGTGGTGCGGGGCAACAACTCTTCGGCAAGGCGTCAAATTCAGGACATTAAAATCGTGAAAATGTACCGCTACCCGAGGACGGCTGGACTTTTGGCGCTGGCATTACTTGCTGCCCCTCTTACGTTTTGGCCCGCCGGCAATGCCCTCGCCCAGCGCGCCGTCAAGGACCATGCGGACAGGTCTCCAGTGCGAGACTCCGGCACGTCCGCCCGGCCAGATACGGGTGGGCAAAAGACAACCAGTCATTCGCCTGGCGCAGCCTCCGATGGCCGCTTTTCCGATCAGACTTCACGGAGTGCACCTTCCGAGCGGGCAACCGGAAGCAACTCAGCAGGCGAGACCTCGCTGCAGCGCGACACTGACAGACCAGGCTCTGGCAAGTCACAGGTAGCTTGCGAGAATTGCGATAAAAACAAAAGGGTCCAACACCGTAGAGACCGGGAGTGTGCCCGCGCCAAGTATCCGGGCGAGCGCTTCTCCAAGACTGGCGAGCCAGTTCCGACACGATGTGACAGGCAGACACTGCAGTAATGATTATCAGCCTGCGCCTCACAGCGCCTACTCAGAAATTATCACGTATTAACAATGTATTAATGGGAACTTCCGAGAGCAGAGAGGCTGTGTCTTGGCCGCATCTATGGCGAAAAATGTTGACTGCAACTGTGCAAAGGGCGGGACAGACTACTAGGTACAGTGATCGTCAGATGATATGCTCCGATTTGCCTGTTTTTTAATCGGCAGGGCTATTGAAACATTTGGAACCCCCGAAGCCGATGGCTCGACGATCATCCTCATTCGCTATTGTTGCGTTGGCTGCTGCGGGTTTTTGCGCGGCGCCAACGGCTCGCGCCGAAGTTGGCATCAAGGTGCCCGGCACCTCCCTGGTTGTCCGTCCCTATGTCGAAACCGAAGGCGGCTACGACAGCAACCCGGACAATCTCATCGTTGAACCCGGCTCGTCGTTCGTAAAAACAGAGGGCGGGGTTAAGTTCGAGTCGGACACCAGTGGCCAATACTATGGCCTGACGCTCAAGGTGAAAGACGTCTACTTCGAAAACCTCAACATCGAGAATAGATGGGATTTCAGGGCGGCATTTAATGCCAGCATCGACCTGACAAGCGATCAAACGGTAAAATTCGGCTCCCAGTTTGTGCGCGACTTTTTCAATCTGGAACGCGCAAATATTTATACGTCCTACGCTGACTACACTCTGCGCCAGCCCGAATTCCGCTTCAAGCTGGAAGGCAAAAATCACGTCGAACAGAATTTGAACAGTGAGGCGCGGGGCAACTTGGACCAGGATGTTTTCAACATCTCCAAGAGCCAGGCGTTCGACTTCTCGCGCACCGACGTAAAGGTTTCGCTGCTGACGTTCACCAAATCGTCATGGCTGCAGCCGTTCGTGATCTATGACCGCGCAAGCCTAAGCTATTTCAACCAAGCCTCTGGCGCATCCATCGACAGGAATGCGCAAGAGCAATACGGCATTGCCGGCGTGCGGCTGCAATTTGACGACCGCTTCCGTATCGACATCGGCGCACGCCAGAACATGCGCGACTTTGACGATCGCGACTTCAAGAACTTCGACAGCGTTTGGTACGATTTGAACGTCTACTGGCAGCCATTGGATACCATCAAGGTCACGGCGATCGCCGAGCGCTTTGTCGAAGAACCGGGCACGTTGTTCGGCGTGGCCGACGACACGCGGACAGCAGGCGTCACCTTCGATTGGCAGTTCCGGCCACAATGGAAACTCACAACGGCGGGCTACTACGATCGCACCGAGGCCATCGGCGACGACTTCCGTTACAATAAGTACTTGGCAACGATGTCGATCGTTTACGAACCGCAAGAGCACACCGAGTACTATCTCTCTGGCCTTGGCAAATGGGTCGATGAGGAAGTCACGGGCGACAGCTATGACCGCTACAAAATCGGTGCGGGACTTCGTTATAAGTTCTGATCAGTAATTGAATCCCGGCCTCGCATCGGCCATGGCATTGACGATGCCCATCCAGCTGTAGCCGGATTGCCTTGTTGCCGCTATATCGTGCGGTGATGAGCGATCGAACCACCGCCAATTCCCTCCCCCGCACGGCAATGCAGATTGCCGTTCTTGCCTTGGTGTTGGGCGGTCTTACTCTCTGGGCCATAAACGACGGTTTTTCTGCGCCATCCGCTATAATTTTATGCCTTGCCAGTGCAGCCGCCGCATTTGCGACCGGTTGGGCGGCACAAGAGCAGCGCTCCTCCGGGTCACCGGGCCCGGCTGCGCCGCAGCCTCCCTTTGGCCTCCAAAGCGAGCCGATCGGCGCCTCCTTACAAGCCTTGATCGGCGACCTGATCGTGCCGGCGCTGGCCATTGACGCGTCCAGCCGCGTCTTAGTGCATAACGCACGGGTTCGAGAGCTGTTTGCCGGCATTTCAGCTGGGCAGCCCCTCTATCAAGTGAGCAGGCAACCAGGATTGTTGGAAGCGGTTCAGCGTGCCCTTGAGCTAGGCGTGACACAAAGCGGGGAAGTCTTCGATCACACGCCCGGCGGCAGACGCCTGCTGGCAACGGTTTCTCCACTCAAGGATGGTGCCAATGAGCTGATGCTCATCCAGTTCCGGGATCTTAGCGAGCAAGACCGTCTGGCCCAGTTGCGCTCGGACTTCATCGCGAATGCCAGCCATGAGTTGAGAACGCCACTGGCTTCACTCAAAGGATTTATCGAGACATTGCAGGGTCCCGCCAGTGGCGACGCACCGGCCCGCCAACGCTTTCTCGCCATTATGGAAGCGCAGGCGGCCCGCATGGCGCGCATCCTCGACGATCTCTTGTCGTTGAGCCGGATTGAGATGCGCGCGCACGTAACTCCCACGGCGGAAGTTGATGTGGGGGCCATTGTGCGAGCGGCCGTGCAAGGTCTCGAACCCATCGCGCGCGAGGCCAATATAACTCTGAAGCTCGAAGCGCCCACACAAGATATGCGTGTTCGAGGCGACCGCGACGAACTCGAGCAGGTTTTCCAAAACCTCATCGAGAACGCCATTAAATATGGAAAAGTGGCCGGAAAGGTCGAGGTCAGCGTTCAACGGCTAGCCGGTTCGGGCTCTGGTCTGGCGGGCAGAATTGCCATTGCCGTCGCAGATGATGGCCCTGGAATTGCCGAAGTGCACTTGCCGCGGTTAACGGAGCGCTTCTACCGGGTCGACACCGCATCGAGCCGCGAACGTGGCGGCACCGGCTTGGGGCTCGCCATCGTCAAACACATTCTCAACCGGCACCGTGGCGAGCTACTCATTGCGTCGGTTCGCGGACAGGGCTCGACGTTCACGGTCATACTCGATGCGCTGCCCGGTCTGCCGCCCGTCTAAGACACTGGTCTCTCAACTTTACGGCACCTGTGGCTCGATACTGAACAGGCGACAATATTTTTATTGTTGTTTTTCATGCTGTTAACTTGTCACAAAAGGTTTGCGGGCAACCGCTAGAACCCTCCCAAGCGCACGAAACGGAGTGGTGGCGCTTCGCCACTTCGAACAAGAAGCAACCGGAGTGAATTTATGAACAAGACAATCGTTGCCGCCGCAGTGTTGACGGCCAGCACCGCATTTGCGGGTATCGCTACTGCCCGCGACCAGATCCGCATTGTTGGTTCGTCAACGGTGTATCCCTTTACGACGGCCGTCGCCGAGCAATTCGGCAAAGCAAGTGGCGGCAAGACGCCCGTTGTTGAATCGACCGGAACCGGTGGCGGCTTGAAGCTGTTCTGCGCCGGCGTCGGCCCTGATCATCCCGATGTCGCCAACGCATCGCGCGCCATCAAGAAGGGCGAATTCGACGACTGCCAGAAGAACGGCGTCAAGGACATCGTTGAAGTCAAGGTTGGCATCGACGGTCTCGTGATGGCCAATGCCAAGAGCGGCCCCGCACTCGCCCTGACGCAGGAAATGGTTTTCAAGGCTCTGGCCAAGGAAATCCCCGGCGCCGATGGCAAGCTGGTCGCCAATCCCAACAAGACCTGGAAGGATGTCGACGCTTCGCTCCCCGACGACAAGATCGAAGTTCTCGGCCCCCCGCCCACCTCGGGCACACGCGACTCGTTCCTCGAACTGGTGATGGAAAAGGGCGCTGAAAAGTTCCCGGCTCTGAAAGCCATGAAGGACGACGACAAGAAGAACAGCACGAAAAACTTTGAAAAGGCTTGGAAGTCGGTTCGCGAAGATGGCGCCTGGATCGATGCCGGCGAGAACGACAACCTGATCGTGCAGAAGCTTGAAGCCAACCCCAAGGCCGTCGGCGTGTTCGGTTACTCGTTCCTCGAAGAGAACACCGCCAAGGTCAAGGGCGTGAAGATGGGCGGCATCGAGCCGGATTACGACACGATCTCGACCGGCAAGTATCCCGTGTCGCGGCCCTTGTTCATCTACATCAAGAAGCAGCATGTTGGCGTCATTCCCGGTCTCAAGGAATTCGTAGCCGAGTACGGCTCAACGAAGGCCATCGGTGAGGACGGTTATTTGTCGAAGAAGGGCCTTGTGCCCCTGCCCAAGGCGGATTTCGACGCCACCGCAAAGATCGCAAACGAGCTGGCTGTCATGGCTGGTCCGAG
>JBEBJD010000309.1:0-5413 GCA_040080075.1 Hyphomicrobium sp.
GTGCTGATTGGTGATCCCCAACGCAACTATTTCCCAAAAGACCGCTTCACACGCGCCGCCCAGTACAGGGTTCCCGTCACTCGTGAGCTTGAAGACGCAGAAATCAAAAACGCTGCCGTTTGGAAGCTGTAACTGTGCTGAATGCGCTGTCCTACTCAAAGGCGGCTGCCTTTCGCGGCTGGTCATTGCCTTGCGCCAAATCAATGAGCGGCGAATTGAGCTTTCAAACTTATACTTTGGAACCAGTTGCGGCGTGCCCTAGAAATTCGCATTATGCTATGAAAATTAAGCATTTGGGTGGGAGGCCGCGACAATGACCGACAAGAATTACCCTGTTCCAGCAGAATGGGCTCGCAATGCGTGGATCAACGCCGATCAATACGCCACCCTCTACAAGCGCTCAGTTGATGATCCGCAGGGGTTCTGGGGTGAAGCCGGCCGCCGTCTCGATTGGATCAAGCCCTACACCAAGGTCAAGAATACCTCTTTCGATCCTGCCCATGTCTCCATCAAGTGGTTTGAAGACGGCACACTCAACGTCTCGGCAAATTGCATTGATAGGCACCTGGCCACGCGCGGCGATCAGGTCGCCATTATTTGGGAAGGCGACGATCCGGCCACCGACGAGAAGATTACCTACCGCCAATTGCACGAGCGGGTGTGCAAATTCGCCAACGTGTTGAAAGCGCTCGGCGCTAAAAAGGGCGATCGGATCACCATCTATCTGCCGATGATCCCCGAAGCGGCCTACGCCATGCTGGCATGCGCACGCATCGGCGCCGTCCATTCGATCGTCTTCGGCGGATTCTCGCCCGACAGTTTGCAGAACCGTGTCGAGGATGCAGAGAGCAAGCTCATTATCACGTCGGATGAAGGCTATCGCGGCGGCAAAACCGTACCGCTGAAGAAGAACACTGATGAAGCGCTTAAAAAATGCAAAGGCGACGAGAAGGTTCTCGTGGTTCGCCGCACCGGCAATCCCGTTCCGATGACCGCGGGCCGCGACGTCTGGCTGCACGAAGAGATCGTGCGTGTCTCCGCCGACTGCCCGCCCGTTGAGATGGGTGCCGAAGATCCGCTTTTCATCCTGTACACATCGGGCTCGACCGGTAAGCCAAAGGGCGTCTTGCACACCACTGGCGGTTACCTGTTGCACGCCTCGATGTCGCATCAATATGTATTCGATTATCACGACGGCGATATCTACTGGTGCACGGCCGACGTCGGCTGGGTGACGGGCCACAGCTACATCGTCTATGGCCCCCTCGCCAACGGTGCCACCACCTTGATGTTCGAAGGCATCCCGAACTATCCAACCCCGTCACGGTTCTGGGATGTCATCGACAAGTGGAAGGTCAACATTTTCTATACGGCTCCCACTGCCATTCGTGCGCTGATGGGGCTCGGCGACGATTTCGTAAAGCGTTCCAGCCGTGCCTCATTAAAGTTGCTGGGATCGGTCGGCGAACCGATCAACCCAGAGGCTTGGGAGTGGTATTATCGCGTGGTTGGCGAAAGCCGTTGCCCCATCGTCGATACCTGGTGGCAAACCGAAACAGGCGGGGCGATGATTACGCCCTTGCCAGGCGCCATCGACATGAAGCCGGGATCGGCCAGCAAGCCATTCTTCGGGGTCCAACCTGCTCTGGTTGACGACAAAGGCGAAGAGCTGCACGGAGCCACGCAAGGCAATCTGATCATCAAGGATAGCTGGCCGGGTCAGGCCCGCACCATTTATGGCGATCACGAGCGATTTGCGCAGACATATTTCACCACCTATCCAGGCAACTACTTCACGGGCGATGGATGCCGCCGCGATGAAGACGGCTACTACTGGATCACGGGCCGCGTCGATGATGTGATCAACGTGTCCGGCCACCGCATGGGAACTGCCGAAGTTGAAAGCGCACTCGTCGCGCACCGTTCGGTGGCGGAAGCCGCGGTCGTTGGCTATCCGCACGACATCAAGGGCCAGGGCATCTATTGTTACGTGACACTTAATGCCGGCGAAATAGGCAGTGACGGTTTGAAGAAGGAACTGGTTCAGACCGTACGCACCATCATCGGCCCGACAGCCTCGCCCGATTTAATACAGTTCGCCCCGGGCCTGCCCAAAACGCGCTCCGGCAAGATCATGCGGCGTATTCTGCGCAAGATCGCAGAGGATGATTTTGCCAGCCTAGGCGATACGTCGACGCTTGCCGATCCCACCGTGGTTGATGACCTCATCATCAACCGCCAGAATAAGAAGCCGGTATAAGGCCGTCTTCGCCGCATCTGGCATAGCAGGAATAGAAAGGGCGCGGCCAGCACCGCGCCCTTTATTCTATTTGCGCGCCTCCATTCGTTTCGCAACGCGCTGAATTACTATTCGCGGCCGGCCGGGACGCTAACGTCAGCGGACGGTGGCTTTAATCGGGTATCGGCTGGGGATGCGTGCGCCGCCGTCACTTTTGGCAGCGGCACGTCGCGCCCGCCTAGCGTCCGCACCATCGAAATCTTTTGCCAGATCTTTGACGAGAGGCTCGACGTCAGCCGTTCGATATCGCCCACAGTATCGACAATAATCGGATCGCTCAATTTTTCGGCGTAGAGTGCGGCCAGCTTAGCTGAAAGCGACAGCATTTCTGAGCAATAATCAAGATACCTCATGAGTTCGAATGGTGTGAGGTCGTGACCAGGAGAGGCCGATGTACGGGCTGCACCCAGCATACTGGGATCCTTGGTCAACTGATGCATATCGATGACGTGAATGATCGACCTCAACTCATGTAAAGCCGCAAGTGCACGGGCACGTTTCCAGCGAACTTCAAGAGTCGAGACAAAAAAAGCCGCCGCACCAAGAAGCAGCGCCAGATTCATTCCGGCATCAAGGCCCTGCATAACTTCCGCAAGTTGATCTGATCCCTTCAATTCTTGCGCTTCACGAATGAGAAAAGCCAGCGTCAGGACGGCGCACAAGACGACGGCAGCAAGTGCGATCCGCAATCCCCAATGGGGCCGTGCGACAGCAATAATTCGGTCAGCGGTCTGGCGAGACAGGCCAACGAGGTCACCGCATACCTTTGCCAGACCCGAGCCGGGAAAGCGCACTGCGATGCGGGCCTCAAGTTCTTCTATTGTCTTGCTAATCTTGCCTGCATCAAGCACGCGATACATGTTACCGGATCCTTGCTGGATTGGGGCGATGGTCGCCAAGCGTTTGTGGATCCAGAACACAAAAAAGAGAGCGGCTAGTGTCCTGATCGCGAAGTTCGTCTCATTTTCCGGCGCACTCATTACGAACTTTGCGATCAAAAGGACACTAGAAAACTAATGATTCTAGTGTGATTCAAGTCGAGAAGTCCGCCAAAGCGACCGCCGCAAGAATGGCGCGGACTTCTCGACCATCACACTAGGGTTCCGGGCTGACGCTGAGGGTAAGAAGCGTCAATGCCGCAACATTAGTACTGGGATTGAGAATTGACTAGTTCTGCTGCTGGGCAGTCCCGGTCGATACACGTATGAACTCCAATTATCTCGCCTCTCTAACCAAGTGTCCCGATTTGGGAAATCACCACTGTCTGGCCAGTTTATGACGGCTAAACAGGCCAGTTGTTCAGCAAAAATTTGCGATATCGCGTGCATGCTCTAGCCCAGCCCCCACTCTTTGAAAAGGCCGGGCTAGAGCATTTGTCCTGCGAAGGGGACCCCGGTTCTTCGTAGAAAATGCGACAAAACAATAGACGAGAGCGCCGGTCTGATTCCATCAGATCGCAAAGCGCGCTGGTCAGCCGATGATGGGGCATTTTGTGTGCGTGCGAAGATGTTGATGCGTTTTAAGACGTTCGTCGTCCGGCTCTTGGCGTGCCTGCTTCTGGCAGGAGTGCCGTTACAAACCGCCCAGGCAGAATCTTTTTTCCAAAAACTGTTTGGCTGGGGTAGCGGCTCGTCCGCCAAACCATCGTCGCCCGCCGTGGCCAAGCGGGTGCCATCGCTCGGATCCTTTTCACGTTCTGGTTCGTCCAGTATCAGCCACTATCAGCCTGACACTCGCTACAGCGATGAGGCCGATGTCGGCGAAGACGCTAACGGCGCTTACCGCACATTGTGCGTACGTACTTGCGACGGCTACTATTTTCCGATCAGTTCGCGCGCCTCAAGCCGCCGGTTTTCCCGCGACGCACGGCAATGCATGGCGATGTGCGGGTCAGAAGCCAAGTTGTTCTATCTGCCCCGTGGCAGCGACGACGTCAAAAACATGACCGACATCAGCGGGCGCGTCTATAACCGGCTGCCAACGGCATTCGCCTATCGTAAGTCTTTGATTAATGGCTGCACATGCAAACCGATGCCATGGTCAGCCGCCGAAGCGGCGCGGCACGATCAGTATGATCTCATCGAAACGCTCGACAAGGCGCAGGAACACAATGCCGAACTGGCGCGTGCGGCTGCAGTGAATCAAGCTGGAGAGGGTGAAACCCCTACGTCGGCGACCATCGCCATGAAACAGGCCGAGTCATTGACGCCTGCTGAGCCGGCCCCAGTTGCTCATTCCGGCGCGTCCCCCATTGTCATCGCTGCGGCTGACCCAGAGCCGGAGCAACAACCAGAGCCGTTGCAAGCTGCTCGCGAAGCCGCACCTCCAGCTATCATGTTAGGGCATCTCCTGCCGGACCAAATGCAAGTCGCGATGACAGACGACACTGTCATCACGGTGTCGCCCGCCACAAAGCGCCCGCGCAGGGGCGCAGCATTCCGGTCTGCCAAACACATGAGCGATCGGGCTGGTCAAAAAGTATCTTGGTTTACTCCACAACCCAAATATTCGTGGCCTGGAGATGCTCCCGTCCGCCGGCGTTAGCGGATTTTCATTTCCACTTGTCATTGGTGCCGGGCAGAATACCGGCATAACTTCCTTCCAGGGGAAACACCTCTTCGACAGCATAGGGGCCACCCCCACCTGCGGGGCGGGAAGATAACAGCACAAATCGCTCTATCGTTACCGGCTCTGACTTGAAAGCTGCATGCCGTTCCAGCACACGCGCGACTTGATCGGCGTGCGCACCTCTTAATCGCGCGACGGTCACGTGAGCCTTGAACTTGCGCGGCTCCGGTGCCAGGCCCGCTGTCCGGGCGGCACGCTCATTGGCTTTGGCCAATTGCTCGAGTTCGGGACCAGCGTCCACACCAGCCCAAATGGTATGCGGGTCGTTGCCACCGAATGCGCCCAGTCCCGAGAGCCGGATTGTAAATACGCGCATGTGAATTTGGGCAAGCTCACCGGCAAAATCGCGTGCTTTGCTATTATCGATATTGCCACAAAAACGCAGCGTCAGATGCAGATCTTCAGGTTCTACCCATTTGGCACCTGGCAACGGCAGGGCCACACGCCCCAACTGCTGGCGCCCGGTAAGTGGCACTTCGAGGCCCG
>JBEBJD010000346.1:0-5395 GCA_040080075.1 Hyphomicrobium sp.
GGTGACCTTGTCGCACAGCTTGACCCAGGAACTCTGACCTTCACCCGCTTTAGCCTCGGGTGCAGCACCTGCCGCTGGAGCGGCTGCGGCGGCAGCAGGCTTGGCAGGAGCGGCAGCAGCAGGAGCAGCGGCCTTGGGCGCTTCTTTAGCGGCCGGCGCTGGTGCAGCGGGCGGCGGTGTCTGTGCCATAGCCGGAATTGCAATAAAGATGCTGCCCACGACGGCCGCTGCCAGTGCATTGACCGCACCACCCAACCGCGACTTACCGCCCTTGGGAGAAACCTGATTTGACATGAGTAATTCGACCTTTCGTTATGAACCGGTCCCCCCGGCTCAAGCCCCTCGCCGCCCGCGCAGCAATAAATTCAACCTGCCTAGTCGTGCCGTAATCAGTCTAACTTGGCGCGCGGGTGCTGATGCGCCGTTGCATCGCTGCGGGGCAATAAGGCTCGGATTGCGGCAATCCCGTGGCCACAATTGCAGCCGCTGAATGATCCACAGGCAGAGCGGGCCGCGCCGTTGCATTCGGGCAACGACTAGCGCTCGCCGGTGCCGGCCTATCAGTTATGCCAGGTATTGCGGGGCATGGAATTGCCACGCGGATATGCTACCGGGCTATGAACGGCGCCTTGGCACGCCATCATGCTTCGTTCCGCCGCATCGCGATCACCCCGGCCCGCTCAAGGTCCCCGCATTGGATAGTCACTACGAATGATCCGCGCTTTGCTTCTGTCAGTTGGGATGGCCGCCACTGTTTTGGGAGCGCCTTCCGTGGTGTTCGCAGCACCGGTGTACGGTATTGCCATGCACGGAGAGCCGCAACTGCCCGCAAGCTTTACGCATTTTCCTTACGTCAATCCGGCTGCACCCAAAGGGGGACGGGCCGTGCTGGGTCAGTCGGGTTCGTTCGATAACCTCAACCCGTTGATCATAAAGGGTGATCCCGCCGCTGGTATGCGCGATTTCTGTATCGAAAGTCTAATGGCCCGCAGTCTGGACGAGCCGTTCACACTCTACCCATTGCTGGCAGAGTCGCTCGAAGTGCCCGACGACCGCTCGGAGGTCATATTTCACATCAACCCTAAGGCAGCCTTTTCCGACGGAAAGCCGGTTACGGCCGCTGATGTCCTGTTTTCGTTCAATGTCCTGCGCGAGAAAGGCCGTCCCAATCACCGCACCTATTTTAAGAAGGTCAAGTCGGCAGAGCGTCTGTCAGACCTTGCCGTGCGCTTTGTATTTGAAGGCGGCAGTGATCGCGAATTGCCACTGATCCTAGGCGTGATGCCTGTGATCGCGCACCATGCCTTCGAAGTGGAGACCTTCGAGCAAACGACGTTGAAACCGTTCGTTTCGTCGGGGCCCTATATCGTCTCCAAAGTCGACCCCGGAGCGTCGATCACATTTACGCGCAATGCCAATTATTGGGGCCGCGACCTGCCAGTCAACACCGGCCGTTTCAATTTCGACGAGATCCGCTTCGACTATTATCGTGACCCCGCAACGCTGCTTGAAGCCTTCAAAACCGGTTCAATCGACGTGCGCAGCGAGGAAGATCCAGCGCGGTGGGCAGAGGGCTATCAAATTCCGGCCCTCACACAGGGGCGGATGCTCAAAGCCGAGTTTGCAACAGGACTGCCGGCGGGCATGCTCGGCCTTGCCTTCAATACGCGGCGTCCTGTGTTTTCAAAGCCCGCTGTGCGCGAAGCGCTGATCCACCTGTTCGATTTCGAGTGGGTCAATCGCAACCTCTATCATGGGCTTTACAAGCGCACGGAAAGCTACTTCGAGCGCTCGTACCTGTCGTCATCGGGCCGTCCTGCTGATACCCGCGAACGCGAGTTGCTGGCGCCGTTTCCTGGCGCCGTGCTGCCGTCAATACTGGATGGCACCTATCTGCAGCCGGCCGGGGACGGCACACCGCAAGATCGCGCCAATGCAAAGCGGGCTTACGATCTGCTTGTGTCAGCTGGATATAAACTTGACGCTGGAATTATGCGCGACGCCAGCACCGGCGCTCCTCTGACCTTCGAAATTCTGGCAGGCTCAAACTCACAAGAGCGGTTATTTTTGAGTTTCAAGAACAATCTGGCGCGGCTCGGCATTGCCGTTGCCATCCGTGTCGTTGATAGCGCCCAATATCAGTCGCGCCTCAAGGACTACGACTACGATATGGTGCAGTTCCCCTGGCCGGCCTCTCTATCGCCGGGCAATGAGCAATTGTTCCGCTGGTCGTCAGGTGTCGTCAATCAGCCTGGCTCCTTCAATTATGCAGGCGTCGCCAACCCGGCAACCGACGCGATGATCAATGCCATGTTGACGGCAACTACCGCACAGGATTTCACCTCGGCCGTCAGGGCCCTTGATCGGGTGCTGTTGTCAGGGCATTACGTCATTCCCTTGTTTCATATCCCCAAACAATGGGTGGCCCATTGGGCGCACATGAAATATCCCTCCGTAACGCCCGTCAGCGGCTACAATCTCGACAGCTGGTGGATTGAAAAAACAAATTAATCCGGTTGATCCCGGTCCTCTTGCGAGCCGCAATGAACTTTCCTGCCTTTGATCCCGAACACTGGCCGCCGGCGCTGCCTGCGCACTTCAATATGGCGGCGTACTGCCTGGCACGTGCAAGCCGCGACCAGCCACATCATCCGGCACTCATTATTCATGCCAATTTGTCCGATCCTGAGCCGGCTGAAACGTGGACCTTTGCCGGTCTGGAAGACGCGGTGCTCAGAGCTGCGGGGGCTTTGCAGGATCGTGCTTTGCAACATGGCATTCCGCCAGGAGCCCGCGTCCTCATCCGGCTCGATAACACCAGCGCTTATGCCATCTTATATTTTGCGGTGATCGCAGCAGGCTATGTGGCGGTCGCGGCATCGAGCCAATTGACGGCCCCCGAGGCTGACTTTTTGCTCAGTGACAGTGGCGCTTCGTTCGTCGCCCTGGCCGGCGGACTGCCAAAGGGAAATATTCCCCCCGCAACCGTGGTCTTGGAAGAAGACGATGTAAACGCGATGATCCGTCACCCGCGCCGGGCAGACTATGCGCACACGGGGCCCCACGATCCAGCCTATCTGATCTATACCTCCGGCACCACCGCCAGACCCAAGGGTGTTGTGCACGCCCATCGCGTCGCGCTTGGCCGCAGCCCTACATATCAGGGCTGGTACGGCATCCAGCCCAGCGACCGCATGCTGCATGCGGGTGCCTTCAACTGGACCTACACCTTGGGCACAGGTTTGATCGACCCGTGGGCCAATGGCGTGACAAGCATTGTCTACACCGGCAACAAGACGCCAGACGTCTGGGTACCGTTGATTAAAAAGACCGGCGCGACCCTCTTTGCCGCCGTTCCAAGCCTGTTCCGCCAGATCCTCAAGTATGCCGGCCCAGGCCCTGTCGATGTAGGCTCTCTTCGCCATGGTCTCATTGCCGGTGAAGGACCGCCACCGGGCCTCTATGAAGATTGGATGCAGCGCACCGGCACCTGCCTTTACGAAGCCCTGGGCATGAGTGAAATCTCAACCTACATCTCGACTGGCCCCAACACGCCGCGCAAACCCGGCACCACCGGCAAGCCTCAGTCCGGGCGCCGTGTTGCCGTCCTGCCCATCAGCGAAGGGACCACCCCCGTTGAACCGGGCAAAGAAGGACTGCTCGCCGTTCACCGCTCCGATCCTGGCCTGATGCTTGGCTACTGGAACCGGCCCGAGGAGCAAAATGAAGTCATGCGCGGCGATTGGTTCACTGGCGGCGATATCGGCGTGATGGACACGGATGGCTATGTCACCCACCTGGGCCGTGCCAATGATATCATGAAGGCGCTTGGCTATCGCGTTGCGCCCCTGGAGGTTGAAACCGTCCTGGCCCAGCACCCCAGCGTCGCTGACGTCGCGTGCGCGGAAGTCCGCGTGCGCTCCGACGTCAGCGTAATTGGCGCGTTTGTGGTGCTGAAGCCAGGATTTGCCGCCGATAGAGACGGCATAATGACGTTTGCGGCGGAACGTCTCGCCCGCTACAAGTGCCCGCGAGAGGTGGCCTTTGTGACCTCACTGCCGCGGACTGCCAACGGCAAAGTCCGCCGGTCAGAACTACAGGGACTGCTCGATAGTGGCCGCGAGGCGGCCACAATCTGACGTGCCAGAATCTGACTTGTATGACCAGCCGCCGGAACATCATTTGCCAAAATTTCACCTGCCAGTTCTGGCACCCGGCCTTAACAACGGCCCGGCCTTAACAACGGAGAGAGCGCATGGCGCTGCTACAAGAGATTTCTCAATACCTGATCGCCCATCCAATCGTATTGGGGTCGATCGGCGTGTTCGTACTACTGGCTGCCGTGGGCGCCTGGTACGTGCTCTCCCATCACCTTGGCAATCTGGTGACGACACTTCTGTGTGCCGCTGGCTTCGCCTCGGGCGTGCTCGTCCTCTATCGCGGGTACACGGCCAGCATGCGCGACCTGATGGCTGTCGGCGCCTTTTTGATGCTGATCTTCCCCATCATTTATCAGCAAGGCATCAAGGTGGCGCAGATCGCATTCGGCGACGCCACATCAAAGGGTCACGCCAAGCGCGCAGGGATTTAGGTAGGGATCAATTTTCAAGACCTGATATGATACCCTATCCCGGCTATGACCGCCCAAACGCCCCCACTATTACCGCCCACCGCCGCCTTACTTGCGGAGCTGACAACCATTGTTGGCGCCAAGTACGCGCTTAGCGATCCCACTGATCAGGCGCCGTTTCTAAAAGAATGGCGCGGGCGCTATAGCGGCCAGACACCTCTGGTGCTGAAACCAGGCTCCGTCTTGGAAGTATCGGCCATCCTGAAAGCCTGCAATGCAGCCAGGGTTGGCATCGTCCCTCAAGCTGGCAACACCGGCTTGGTCGGCGGGCAAATTCCCCATGAGTCGGGCACAGAAATTGTGTTGTCGGTGGCGCGGCTCAATAGAATACGCGCGCTCGATGCCACGGCCAGCGCCATCACGGTTGAAGCGGGCGTTACACTCTCATCCGTACACTCGGCCGCTGACGATGCTGGCTTTCTATTCCCACTCAGCATGGCGTCTGAGGGTTCGTGTTGCATCGGCGGAAATATTGCAACCAACGCTGGCGGCGTTGCCGTCTTGGCGTACGGCAACATGCGAGCACAGGTACTGGGCCTGGAAGCCGTACTGGCCGATGGCCGCATCTGGAACGGCCTGTCCCTTTTGCGCAAGGACAATACCGGATACGACCTGAAGAGCCTGCTCATTGGATCGGAGGGTACGCTCGCCGTGATCACCGCCGCCACGCTTAAATTGTATCCGCGCCCGCAAGACGTAGCAGTGGCCCTTGTGGCCGTTGCCAGTTTGGAAAGCGTTGATACATTTTACAACATGGCGAAACGG
>JBEBJD010000079.1:0-5387 GCA_040080075.1 Hyphomicrobium sp.
GGGGTCACGGGCGGCGCCAGTCCCGTACGTCATGGCGGTTTGCTGTCTCAGGCGGCGGGTGCATTGGCGGACACGCTTCAGGCCGAGCGATCCCGCTGGTTTTTGTGGCTGCCGGTTTTTCTCGGGTCGGGCATCGCGCTCTATTATTCACTTGCCGCCGAGCCGGACGCATTGACGGTCTGGGCAATGGCCGCAATGGCTCTATCGTTGCGTCTCGTCTGGCGCCGCAGTCTGGCGGGAACTCTCATTACGGCAGGTTTGGTCGCAATGGCTGCCGGATTCGCGCTGGCCAAGATCCGTACCGAGTGGACACGGGCTCCCATTCTAGAGCGCACGCACTTGCGCGCCAGTATTCACGGCATTGTTGAACTTGTGGAACCTCGCCCCAAGCGCGGCGAGCGCATTACGCTGCTGGTGACATCAATCGAAGGCGTCGATACGGCTAAACTTCCCAGGAGGGCGCGCATTCGCACCATGGTCGCGACCCCAGGAATGAAGCCGGGCAGTTCCATCCGCCTCACGGCTAAGATCGCTCCACCCGCCGCGCCATCTCTCCCTGGCGACTACGATTTTGCACGCGCGGCTTGGTACATGGGGATTGGCGCGACCGGTTACGCGCTGACTAAGGCCGAAATCCTATCGCCCGCTGCCGATGCACCACTCACCGCGAGCCGTTCGTGGCCAGCGCGTTGGAACGGCTTCCTGGAGGATCTGCGTCAGCGAATTGGTCTGCGGGTGACTGCCGCCTTGCCTGGTGAGACGGGGGCCATCGCCTCAGCGTTGATCACGGGGGCGCGGGGCGCGATAACGGAAGAGACCAACGCCGCCTTTCGCGACTCAGGGCTGTTTCATATTTTGTCGATCTCCGGCCTGCATATGGTGGTGATGGCCGGGGCCGCGTTTTTGAGTGTGCGGCGGCTGCTGGCGCTGGTGCCGTTCATAGCGCTCAACTATCCGGTCAAGAAATGGGCAGCGGGCGTCGCGTTGATCGCAGCGTTCGCTTATCTCAATATCTCGGGAAGTTCCGTGGCGACCGTGCGTTCCGCTGTGATGATCGCCATCATCTTTCTGGCCATTCTGATCGACCGGCCAGCACTCGCCATGCGCAATGTAGCGCTGTCGGCCCTGCTCATTCTGGCTGTCATGCCCGAGAGCCTTTTAGATGCCGGCTTTCAAATGTCGTATGCGGCCGTGATCTCGCTCATTGCCGTCTATGAGGTATTGCGCGCACGAACTGACCGGCAGGAGCGCCAGCAGATTTCGGCCATCACCAAGACGGGCTTGTTCTTTGGCGGTATCGTGTTGTCGACATTGATCGCAAGTTTTAGCGTGGCCCCGCTTGCCGCCTTCCACTTTCATAAGACGCAGCAATTTGCGGTCATTGCCAATCTCATCGCCATTCCGGTGTGCAACATAGTTGTCATGCCTGCCGGCTTGCTAACCCTTGTTGCCATGCCCGCCGGCCTTGAGGCTACACCCTTGGCCGTCATGGGAGTGGGTATCGAAGTGATGGTCTGGGCTGCCCGTACCGTAGCCGCCATGCCCGGAGCCGTCGGGCATATACCCGCTATTCCGCAAGTTTCTCTCATCTTCATGACAGCAGGGGGCCTTTGGCTCACGCTGTGGCAGACCCGATGGAGGCTGGCTGGCATCGGCATCGTGGCCGCAGGGCTAGCCGCTATGCCGTTTCATGCCTTTGGCGATATTTTGGCTGGACGCGCCGGCACTCTGGTGACAGTACGCGCCCGCGATGGGGCCCTGCACGCGACACCCGGGCGCCACGGCGGATTTGAACTCAAACGATGGCTTGAGAACGATGGCGATGCGCGCACTGTGGCCGAGGCGTCGGGTCCTGGGACCTGGACGTGTGATGGCTCAGGATGCGTTGCGGCCGTAAAGGGAGTGACGGTGGCTGCCGTGCGGCATGCTTCGGCGCTGCCTGAAGATTGCGGACGGGTGCGGGTTCTGATCCTGCCTTTTCCCAAGCCGGAGGGATGCACGGGCCCTGAAGTCATATTGGATCCGCGTGCTTTTTGGAGCGAGGGCACGCATGTCATCACCATCGAGGGAATGGGTCACAAGCCGGGGATGCCGAATGCGCCTGATTTGGAGGGTGCCGATCCCGCCACCTCTGCACTCCAAGCCGTTAGATTGCGCTCACCACAATTGCTCATCGAGACGGTTGCATCTCGCAGGGGGCAGCGGCCGTGGACCGTTGCGCTGGCAGCGCGTGATGAGCGGTCCAAGCGATCTGCCGGTCAGGAGCGGCACACGAAATCCGGCACGCGCCTGCCATCCACATCGTCCTCAGTTGAGGACGAGCAGGATTGATCCCATCGTGAATGGGGAGCATGAACGCATGCGTTCACCTTCAAATGCCCGAGCAGGCCGTATCTAGCCGTAGCGCTTCGCCGTTCTCAATAACGGCGGATGAGCCCCACAAGCCGCCCCTGAATATCGACCTGATCGGGGCCGAAGATGCGCGTCTTGTAGTTGGGATTGGCCGCTTCCAGCGCAATGGTCGAGCCCTTCTTGCGCAAGCGCTTTAACGTCGCCTCTTCCTTTTCGACGAGCGCCACGACGATATCGCCATTTTCGGCCTGATCACAGCGCCGGATGATGACGGTATCGCCATCGTAGATACCAGCCTCGATCATCGAGTCGCCCTTCACTTCAAGCGCGAAATGTTCGCCCCGCGTTAGCAAATCAGGGGGGCATGGGATGTCGTGACTATGCGATTGAATGGCGCTGATGGGCACGCCGGCCGCGATGCGCCCCATCATCGGCACCGACACTGTATTGGAATTGATCATATGCGTGGGCGGCATATCGAGTTCGAATGCCTTGGACTTGCTGCCCTCGATCACGCTGGGCTGGAATCCGACCCGGCGTTGGGCCTCGGGAGTCGAATTCTCGGGGAGCTTGATGACCTCAAGTGCGCGTGCCCGGTGCGGCAAGCGGCGGATGAACCCGCGTTCGACTAGGGCTGTGATGAGGCGATGAATGCCCGACTTCGATTTCAAATCGAGCGCGTCTTTCATTTCGTCGAATGACGGCGGAACGCCCTGATCCTGCATCCGCCCGTGAATGAACAGCAGCAGCTCTTTTTGCTTTTGCGTCAGCATGATGTTTCCTCGCGGCATT
This sequence comes from Hyphomicrobium sp., assembly GCA_040080075.1. Lineage (GTDB taxonomy): Bacteria > Pseudomonadota > Alphaproteobacteria > Rhizobiales > Hyphomicrobiaceae > JANNFX01. The sequence goes on from JBEBJD010000079.1 coordinate 3,145, forward strand.
CTTTAGGGGCGGCGCCATTTGATCGACGGCGGTTCGACTCAAAAACATGGGACATTTCGTGAATGTACCCTAGTTGTTCTCGTCGCGTTCTGCAAGGGGGAGTTTTTGGGTGGGAGTAACTTTAAGTTCGCCGGCACCCGTAAGGTGGACAACCAGTGCCGCGATCAAGCGTTTTTACCCAACCTACTGATCAGGCTCGATGTATCCCAACGCTGGCCGCCGTTGGCCTGAACCTCGGAATAATACGTATCGACCAGCTTGGCGACGTCGAGGGTCGCACCATTGCGGGCGGCTTCGGCGAACACGATGCCGAGATCCTTGCGCATCCAATCGACAGCAAACCCGAACTCAAACTGGCGCGTGTGCATGGTCTTCCAGCGATTGTCCATCTGCCAGGATTGGGCGGCGCCCTTCTGGATCGTCTCCATGACGGCGTTGAGATCGAGCCCCGAACACTCCGCAAAGTGGATAGCTTCGGCCAATCCCTGCACGAGGCCTGCAATCGCGATCTGATTGACCATCTTGGTCAACTGGCCCGATCCTGAAGGGCCGATCAGGCGCACCGACTTTGCGAAGCAGGCGATGACGGGTTCTGCGCGTGCGAAGGCTGGCGCATCCCCACCCGTCATCACGGTCAGCGTGCCATTTTGCGCGCCAGCCTGTCCGCCCGATACCGGCGCGTCAAGAAAATGCAATCCGCGAGAGGCCGCCGCCACTGACAGTTCGCGCGCTACGCCGGCGGAAGACGTGGTGTGATCGATGAAGATGCTTCCTGCCTTCATGGTCTGGAAGGCACCGTCGGGTCCCGTGGTAACGCTGCGCAAATCGTCGTCGTTGCCAACACACGCGAACACGAAGTCCGCCTGGCGTGCGGCTTCCGCAGGTGTCGCCGCAGTTTTTCCACTGCTGTGGGCTGTCAGCCAGGCGCCGGCCTTGGCACTCGTGCGATTGTAGACGGTGACGGCGTGGTTGCCCTTGGTGGCGAGGTGGCCGGCCATGGGAGCCCCCATTACGCCCAATCCGATCCATGCAACGTTTGCCATTTGGTGAGTGGTCCTATTGGATTGCGGGACTTTTGTCTTATCCAAAGCCGGGGCGAGAGGGAATGGCGGGATTACCAACTTTCTGGCCAAGTAGGTTCGGATAAGAGCTCGGTCGGGGGCAGATCGCTTGTGCTGGGTGGGCCTTGAACCAATCCGGGCGTATCGTTTGCAACACGCCGGTTTGAGCCGTGACCGGCTTGAAACGTAACCGCCAACGTTTTGAGTGTCCGGCAGGGACACGCCAAATCAGAAACTGATGCGCGTTCCTGCCATGATGGCCTGAAATCCGTCGAACTGCAGCCGTTCACGCTGACCTGCTGGGCCCAGAGCTGCGTTGCCGCTCACGGAATAGGACCGCCCCGCCAGATAGACTTGCATTTCGGCTTCGTCGATAGATTGCATGATGCCTGCACCAACAACGTCCGTCAAAGCCGAGAACTGTGCGCTGGGCAGACCGCCGCCAGCCGTTACCAAACGTGTGATCTCGCCGTCGTGGCGGCCATTGAAGTATTCGCCATAGATTGTCGTCGCGCCAAGGTCCGTCAGCGTCCATTCTTGCGCCAGCTTGGCGTACAGCCAATAGTCGTGGCCCGGACTGGCGCCAAGGCCATCCCGGGAATCGTCTATGATGACCCCGCCGGCTCCCGATAGGCTCACCATTGAGTCTTTGTGCAGAACGGAGACAGAGCCCGCTGCGGTGGCACAATTGCCCACCGGCTCCAGGGCCACACATGGGCTGCGCAGCGCATCTCCATAATGGGCCAGCGCCATGCCGGCTTCGATCTCAAAGCTTTCGCCATCATTGGAATAGTTTGCCGACATAGCAGCCACCCCCCCTTCGCCCCAGCTGACGGCAGCTTTGAAGCCGTTCAGTTCCGGCCATTCAAAACGGGCAACCGTGGCGTTCTCGCCATCTCCGATAGATGCAGAACTTAAGGACCCCCACGTCAGGCTGTCTTGGAACCCTTTGCGGCTCGCCGGCCCCCTGACGAAGAAGCTCCCATTCCAATCGGTAACGGCCGCCCCCGCAAAAAGTCCCGTGCCCGAAAGATCCGATTCCGTAATGTGGTCGTGGGCCTCCGTTTCGAGGCCTAACGACAGCTTGCCCCAATCTTCATGGGACAGGAACCAGCTTGAGCGGCCAATGACGGCCGCGCGTGAAGACGAAGGTTCGTTTTGACTGAGGGAGATGCTTTCTCC
>JBEBJD010000138.1:0-22871 GCA_040080075.1 Hyphomicrobium sp.
TCCGCGCCGTAACGCCGGGCAAGTTCATCCATCCGGCCGCAACCGTTGAAGACATGTACCGCCCCGAGCGCTATGCGCGCACCGGAGCGGGCACACTCAACATCACGGCAAAGTAAAAGAGCCAGTACGATGGAGCTTGGTGAGATCAGGGCGAACAACAAGGTGAGGCGGCTTGTGCGCGGCCTCGCTGTTGTGTGCGCCTCCATCGTGCTTCTGGGCGGTGCGGGTTTTGCCACGATCCGCATTGCCAAAGCTCGCATGGGTCCTCCACCCATCGAGGCAGCAGACGCCCTGTCGACGATCGTCGTCGATCGCGATGGGCGCCTGCTGCGTGCCTTCACCACGCCCGATGGCCGCTGGCGCTTGCCGGTGGAGCCTGATGCGGTGGACCCGCGCTATTTGAAAATCCTCATGGCTTTTGAAGACCGGCGCTTTCACCAGCACCCGGGAATAGATTTTCAGGCCTTCGCCCGCTCAGGCCTGCAGCTCCTACGAAAAGGCCGCATCATTTCGGGCGGCTCGACGCTGACCATGCAAGCTGCACGCTTGTTAGAAGGCCGCCATGAGCGCACGGGAGCTGGTAAGTTCCGGCAGATTGTGCGGGCGCTGCAACTTGAGGAGCGCTTGAGCAAGAAAGACATCCTGCGCATTTACCTGCGCCTTGCCCCGATGGGCGGCAACATTGAAGGAGTGCGCGCGGCATCTCTCGCCTACTTCGGCAAGGAACCCGATAGACTGTCGATTGGAGAAGCAGCACTTCTCGTGGCTATCCCGCAGTCGCCCGAAGCGCGGCGCCCGGATCGAAATTCGCCCAAGACCAAAGTCGCCCGCGACCGTGTGCTGGACACCGCAGTTGAGGCTGGTGTCCTTTCGAAGGCCGAAGCGGAACGCGCCAAAGAAGAAGCCGTGCCGTCTGTGCGCCGCGAGTTACCTAAATTTGCCCCGCATCTGGCTGAATCGGAAGCGGCGGCCAAGCCGCAGATCGCCGTTCATCGCCTGACGCTTGATCGCGACATCCAGAGCCAGTTCGAAGTGCTAGCTACCGAGCAAACTAAGCTTATCGGCGAGAAACTTTCCTCGGCCCTTCTTGCGGTCGATAACGCGACGGGTGAAGTCATCGCCTATGTTGGCTCCGCCGGGTATCTCGACAGCTCGCGCTCGGGTGCCATCGACATGGTGCAGGCCATCCGCTCGCCCGGTTCGACACTGAAACCGCTGATTTATGGACTTGGGTTTGAGGCAGGCCTGGCGCATCCAGAAACGCTGATCGAAGACCGCCCCACGCGCTTTGGGCTTTATGCGCCGGAAAACTTCGATGAGGAATTCCACGGGACCGTCACGGTTCGTCAAGCGCTTGGCAATTCGCTCAATATCCCAGCTGTCAAAATGCTGGCCGCTGTGGGTCCAGGCAAGCTTATCAGCCGGATGGGGCGTGCGGGCGTGGTGACGTCGCTGCCGGCAGACGCGCAACCCTCGCTCGCCATAGCGCTTGGCGGGTTGGGAATGCGGTTGCAGGATCTGGCGCAGCTTTACACAGGCCTAGCGCGCGGAGGCGATCCGGTGACACTGACCTGGCTCAAGAGTGATGCGGCTAAACCGGTTGTGACGGTTGCAACTCAGCGCGAAGCCGCCCGCCGCCGTCTGCTGTCGGCGGTGGCCGCATGGTACGTCACCGATATACTGAAGGATGCCCCTCCGCCCGCGAACACGAAAGGTGGACGAATTGCCTACAAAACCGGCACGTCTTACGGCTACCGCGATGCCTGGGCTATTGGTTTTGATGGCCGCTACACGATAGCGGTGTGGACCGGCCGCCCAGATGGCTTGCCGACTCCAGGCTTAATGGGCCGCAATGCGGCCGCTCCCATGCTGTTTGACGCCTTCGCGCGCATCGCACCTTCGCGCACTCCATTCAAGCCCGCTCCGTCCGGAGCCCTGCGGGTCAGCGGCGCTGATCTGCCACCGCCGTTGAAACGCTTTCGCAACGGGCCGGACGATGTTGCCAAGGGGCCCTTCTTAGAGCCTGCCGTGGTGATCGCTTTCCCGCCGGACCGTTCGGAGCTTGATGTGCAAGAGCGGGAGGAAGAGCCACTTGTCTTAAAGGCTGAGGGCGGGGCGTTGCCGTTGACTTGGCTGGTAGATGGAGCGCCCATTGCGTCAGATCCCCACACCCGCGAAGTCGCGTGGCAGCCCGATGGGCGCGGGTTCGTGAAGCTGCAAGTCGTCGACGCAAAGGGCACCGTCGACCGCGTCACAGTGCGCCTGCGTTAACAGGCGACGGGCGGGGGCAGACGCGGTAGGGACACCTACCAGACAAGCACTTGCTAAGGCGGCCTCATGTCAGCTTTTCCCCGGATGCGCGTTTCAATGTTTGCGGTCCTTGCGGCGGTTACACTACTCGCTGGATGCGAAGATAAGACCGCCGGAGATAATCCGCTTCCCAAGCTCGGCGCCGACATTTCGCAGACCTCGGTATCGGGCATCTCGTCTGGCGCCTACATGGCAGGTCAGTTCGAATTGGCACATGCCAAGATTGTCTCGGGAGCTGCCATCATCGCCGGTGGGCCGTGGGGCTGCGCGGAAAGCGCGTTCGCTGGCATGATGCCCGGGTTTGGCGCAGAGATGATGAATATCAATAAGGCCGTCAATGGCTGCATGTCGAACAAGATGGCGGCATTGGGCGTGCCCAATCCGGCAGTGCTGGCCGAAAAGGCGAAGCGGCGTGCGGCTGATGGCGAACTTGATCCAACATCCGATGCCGCCAGCGACCGCGTCTATCTATTTTCTGGTCAACAAGATCGCACGGTGGTGCCGGCCATCGTGCAATCGGCGCGCGCATTCTACGCCGCTCTTGGCGTGCCCGACGCCAATATTCAATTCGAACAGAGCTATCCTGCCGGTCACGCCTTCGTGACGGATGACAGTGGGCTTAGCTGCGAAAAGACTGGCGAGCCCTACGTGGTCGATTGTGATTACGATCAGGCAGGCGCGCTGCTCAAACACATCTACGGCAAGCTCAATGCGCGCGCTGAACCAGCGGAAGGCTCGATCGCTGAATTCGATCAGCGGCCCTACACTGAAAAACTTGGCAGCCATGGGCTGTCTGGTACTGGTCTCGTTTATATCCCGAAGTCCTGCGTGGACGAAAAAGGCTGCCGTGTGCACATTGCCTTTCACGGTTGCGCCCAGAACCGTATGACGGTGGGTGAAGACTTCGCGCACGAGAGCGGATTGACGCGCTGGGCCGGCACTAACCGGCTAATCATTCTGTTCCCGCAAACCGCGACTCTGCCCTCGAACCCGCAAGGCTGCTGGGACTGGTGGGGTTATACAGGCGGCAACTTCCTGACCCGCGACGCCAAGCAGATTGTGGCCGTGAAGCGGATGCTGGACCGGTTGGGGGGGTGAGTGGAGTTAAGTTGGGTCAAGCGTCATGCCGCAAGCATGCGTCCGGCATGATGCGACCCAACACCTTGCCGGAGCTAGGAATTGTGGAGTTTCGTGTGGGACTGAATTTGACGGCCAAAGCGAACATAGCCGGCCCGGGCTGACCAAAACTGAGCGCCGGCCCCAGTTGTCTCAACGCTATTGACGGGTTAAGCGACGGAGCCGCTTAGCGCCACAACTTTGCCTGGAGCGCACCCCGCAACCGAGACCTCATGACCACATCTTCTATTCCTGGCCCTTTTTCGTACCGCCTTATTGCCCAAGATGGACTGGCGCGGCTCGGCGAGATTCACACGCCGCGCGGCATCATCCGCACCCCGGCCTTCATGCCTGTAGGCACTGTCGGTACCGTTAAGGCTCTCTATCCTCAACAGGTGAAAGAGGCCGGCGCCGACATTCTCCTTGGCAATACTTATCATCTGATGCTGAGGCCGGGAGCCGAGCGCATGGCGCGCCTTGGCGGCTTGCATTCGTTCATGCGCTGGGACGGGCCGATCCTGACCGACAGCGGCGGCTTTCAGGTCATGAGCCTTTCTAAGATTCGCAAGATCACAGAGCAGGGCGCCGAGTTCCAATCGCACATAGATGGGTCACGCCACATGCTGAGTCCCGAGCGTTCAATCGAGATTCAGTGTTTGTTGGGTTCCGATATCCAGATGCAGTTTGATGAATGTATCGAGCTGCCAGCAGAACGAGCCGAGATCACCCGGGCCATGGAATTGTCGCTGCGCTGGGCCGAACGATCCAAACGAGCTTTTGAAAGCCAGCTTGCCAGCGGCGGTGCTAACCCGGGGCAGGCTTTGTTTGCCATTGTGCAGGGTGGCACCGATCCTGAACTGCGGCAGAGATCGGCCAGCGCGCTCGTCGAAATGGATTTTCCAGGATATGCGGTGGGTGGTCTTGCCGTCGGCGAAGGCCATGAGGCCATGGTAGCGACACTAAGTGAGACCGTGCCGGTGCTGCCTAACAGCAAGCCGCGCTATTTAATGGGTGTCGGCACTCCGCTCGATCTCATCGAAAGCGTGGCGCGCGGCATCGATATGTTCGATTGCGTGATGCCGACGCGCAATGGCCGCCACGGCTATGCGTTCACCTGGTCCGGGCGCGTCAATCTTCACAACGCCAAACATACAGAAGATTTGCGCCCACTCGATGTGCATAGCATGTGCCCGGCTGCGACCGGTTATTCGCGCGCTTATCTGCATCATTTGGTCAAGTCAGGCGAATATCTGGGCGCCATGCTGCTGTCGTTGTCGAATACCGCGTTTTATCAGCAGCTGATGCATGCAATGCGCACGGCGATTGCGCAAGGGCGCTTCGCCGATTGGGCAGAGGAAACCAAACTGAGGCTGGCAGGCACCGGCGATTGATCAGCGCGGGGCCGTGCCGGCAGCTTGCGAGGCCGCTTCGCTTTTCGATGTGACACGCTCGCGGTGAAACAGATAGACGCCAGATCCAACAACGATAGCGGCACCTGCCAAGGTAAAGATATCGGGTAGATCACCGAAGACAGCGTAACCAAAACTCACCATGGAAATGAGCTGCAAGTAGAGGAACGGCGCCACAACCGAGGCCGGCGCCATGCGATAGGCATGAATGAATAGCCAATGCCCGAGCCCGCCCAGGATTCCCAGAGACGCAAGTAGCACGAGCGACAGAGTGTCCGGCATTGCCACCCAGTTGAGGTACGCGAACGGCGCGCCAAGAAAAGTACCGGCAAACATCGAATAGAATAGTGTGACCATTGGCGGATCGTGACGTGCGATGTGGCGCGTCAACAGCATGAACAGCGCATAGGCCAGCATTGCCAGGAATGAATAGATGACAGCCGGATGCAGATCCCCAAATCCGGGGTGCACCGCTATCAAGATGCCGGCAAAGCCGATGCCGATGGCCATCATGCGGCGCCAGCCAACCCATTCGCCCAGCAGCGGGCCAGCCAGAAGCGCGACCATCAGCGGGGCTAGAAAGGCGATGGTGACGGTCTGATCGAGCCGCAAGTATTGAAGAGCCAGGAAGTTAAAGACGGTCGTAGACACCATCAATACCGAGCGCACAAGCTGCCAGCGCATCTGTGTGGTCTTGAAGAGTTGCGGCAGACCGAACGGGCTGAGGGCCGGCACCAAAATGATGATGGCCAGGAACTGGACGATAAAGCGTGACCAGACCACTTGGGAGACGCTCAAGCCGTCATATTTGACGAGGTATTTGGCCGCCGTGTCGAGCCCTGAAAACAAGGTCACGGCGACCACCATTAGCCCAATGGCGCGCAACCGCCCACGGCCATGCTCAAGAGGCACGGCTGCTGCAGTCGGGCGTGGATTGCGGGTCGTTGACACGGTTTTGTGATGGTGGATGAGAGGGGCACCCAACTGGTGCAGTTATGGCCCGCGCCTCTTACCCCAGTTTGCAGGCGAAGTATTGTGTGGCGTTTTGCAGTGCAGGCCTGCGCCGTGGGCAGCCCTCATGTCTATCCAAAGGTGTTTTCGTGCGGTCATTTAGTTGCCTTGACCCCAGGGCGACACCCCCTTACAAGCCCCTCGTGAGTGGGCCCGTAGCTCAGCGGTAGAGCATCTGACTTTTAATCAGGGGGTCGATGGTTCGATCCCATCCGGGCTCACCACCATTTTTTATCCCGGCACGGCCGGCCGCTGTAACCGTTCGATAGTCCTCAAAGGAGGGATTGAGTGCCGCAGAATGCCAATGCTTCCATCGTCGAGACGGACTGGTTGGCGGCTCATTTGGGCACACCGGGGCTGGTGGTAATGGATAGCTCGTGGCATTTACCGGGCTCAGGCCGCGACCCGAAGGCTGAATATTTGGACGGGCATATCCCCGGTGCATTGTTTTTCGACATCGATGATCTTGTCGATGAGAAATCGTCTCTGCCGCACATGCTGCCGCCGACAATCAAGTTCGCCTCGCGCATGAAAAAGATGGGCGTGGGTGACGGCATGAAAATCGTCGTCTATGACACGCTGGGGCTGTTTTCGGCCGCCCGCGTCTGGTGGACATTCCGGGCCATGGGTCACAAGGATGTCGCCGTACTCAATGGCGGCCTCAAGAAGTGGAAGGCCGAGGGCCGGGCGCTCGAAGATGGCTTGCCGGTTGCCCGCACGGCACGGCATTTTTCGCCGCTGCAAAATAGTGAATTAGTCCGCGACCTCGATGATATGAAGGGCTACGTGGCGGCCAAGTCCATGCAGATCGTGGATGCGCGCCCCGCCGGCCGTTTCGAAGGCAAAGACGCTGAGCCGCGCCCAGGCTTGCGTCAAGGGCATATGCCCGGATCAAAGAATATTCCGTCCTCTTTGGTCGTGAATACCGATGGAACGCTCAAAACAAAAGACGAGCTTATCGCATTGTTCAAGGCGGCAGGCATCGACCCTGCCAAGCCAGTTGTGACGACGTGCGGATCAGGTGTCACGGCATCGATCCTATCGCTCGCTCTGGCCGTCATTGGGCAATCCAACGCCGCCGTCTACGATGGCTCGTGGGCCGAGTGGGGGCAAGAAGCTGGCCCAAATAGCACACTGCCGGTCGAGACCGGACCAGCCCTTTGATGCCAAGCTGCCGATAAGCCAGCCGGTGCTGCTCAGTTGCAGCATATGACTCCTGCGCCAAATCTTCCGAAGATGAGTAATTAGGCACAGCGACACGTGCTTGCCCCAAATCCGTGTGCTTTGACGTTTGGTCCAAAGAGTGCTGAATTCCGTATTATCAGCGGGTTAAGAGTGGGCCGTGAGCAGGCAGTGATATGTCACGCTTTGGTCTTGCCATGTTGAGTTTGCCATTGGGAGTTCCATTGCCATGATCATGTTCCAGCGCTTGGTGCGCAGCGTCATCTCGCTGACAGCGCTTGCGCTTGCAAGCGGCGCAGGCATTGCTCAGAGTGGTCCCGCGCCAGCTCCCACTGTGACGGTCGCCAATCCGCTGAACAAACGCATTGCCACCTGGGACGAGTATTCAGGCCGCTTCGAGGCCATTGAGAGTGTAGAAATACGCGCCCGCGTTTCCGGATTTATCGACAAAGTTCAGTTCAAAGACGGCCAGATCGTCAAAGCTGGCGACCCCCTCTACATCATTGATCCACGGCCATTTCAGATGGCATCCGACATTGCCAAGGCGGAGGTGGCCCGCTCAAAGGCTCAAGTTGAACTAGCCGAAAATGAAGTGGAGCGGGCCCGTCCTCTGTTGAAATCTTCGACCGTGACGGAACGTGATTTTGACCAGCGAGTGGCCAATCTCAACGTATCACGCGCGCAACTGCAATCGGCTCAGGCGAGTTTAAAGGTCGCCGAACTCAATCACGCTTGGACACAAGTTACCGCGCCGGTATCGGGCCGCATTTCGGACAGTAAGGTGGATGTCGGAAATCTTGTTACTGGAGGCCCCTCGGGCGCCACCCTGCTGACAACCATCGTGTCGCTGGCCCCTATTCATTTCGTATTCGATGTCTCCGAGAGCGACTATCTCCGGTACGCACGCATGAATACGAGCGGTGAGCGGGTGTCGTCGCGCGACACGAGCAATCCGGTCAAGGTTAAGCTGGCCGACGAAGCGGATTTCGTCCACGAGGGCAACATGGACTTTGTCGACAATCAATTGAACGCGCGCTCTGGTACCATGCGCGGCCGGGCTGTGCTGGCGAACAAGGATCAGTTGTTGCAGCCCGGTCTATTCGGCCGCGTCAAACTCTTTGGTGGCGAAATAGATGCACTTCTGGTGCCGGATGCTGCCATTGTTTCCGATCAGATGCGCAAGATTGTATTCTTGGTGGGCGATGGGGACACGATTGTTTCAAAGCCCGTGACGCTCGGTCCACTCTATGAGGGACTGCGGGTGATCAAGTCTGGATTGACAGTGGCCGACCGCGTGGTCGTTGATGGAATCGCCAATCCGATGGTCCGGCCAGGTGCCAAGATCACTCCTAAACCAGGCGAGATCAAACAAGTAACCAACTGAAACGGCATCGGCGCCCGCATTTTGAGTGGACATTAGGCTTGCAATGAAATTTCCGCACTTTTTCATCGACCGGCCAATTTTCGCGACAGTCATTTCTGTTCTCATTACGATCGTGGGGATCATCGCAGCGCTGATCATGCCGATCAGCGAATACCCGGAAATCGCGCCGCCGACGGTCAACATCTCAGCGTCCTATCCGGGCGCATCCGCCGCCGTTGTTGCAGAAACCGTGGCCACGCCGATCGAGCAGGAAGTCAACGGCGTCGACAACATGCTCTACATCGTGTCCCAGTCGACGGGCGACGGGCGCATTTCGATCAACATCGTATTTAGGCCGGGCACCAACATCGACCAGGCGCAGGTGCTGGTGCAGAACCGTGTGGCGGTCGCAGAGCCGCGGTTGCCGGAAGATGTGCGGCGCCTGGGTTTGACGGTTCGCAAGGCCTCACCGGATTTAATGATGGTCGTGCATATGACCTCGCCCGATGGCACGCGCGATCAGCAGTATATTTCCAACTATGCGACGCTGTTTGTGAAGGACGGGATTGCGCGTCTAGATGGTGTTGGCGACGTGCGCATATTTGGCGCTCGCGATTATGCCATGCGTGTCTGGCTCGACCCGGCCAAAGTGGCCGCTCGCGATCTGACCGCAGGCGAGGTGGTTACGGCGCTTCGTGCAGCCAACCTGCAGGTGGCGGCCGGGTCCATCAATCAGCCGCCGGCCACGTCGCCGGGTGGTTTCACCCTTCTGGTGCAGGCGCTTGGGCGGCTCACATCTGTTGAGCAGTTCGAAGATATCGTGGTCAAGACGGACACGGAGGGACGGGTCACGCGCGTGCGCGACATAGCTCGTGTCGAATTGGGCGCGCAAGATTACACCGTCAATGCCTACCTCAATAACAAGGTAGCGACCGCGATTGTTATTTTCCAGCGCCCAGGATCCAACGCGCTGGGTACCGCCGCCCGCGTCAAAGACCGGATGGATGTGCTGGCCAAGGATTTCCCGCCAGGCGTCGGGTACTCGATCGTCTATAACCCGACTGAGTTCATCAGGTTTTCTGTGGATGCCGTGCAGAAGACACTGCTTGAAGCCATCGTTCTGGTGGTGATTGTGGTGCTCTTGTTTCTGCAGACGTGGCGCGCGGCCATCATTCCGATCATGGCCATACCTGTGTCCCTTGTGGGAACCTTCGCCATCATGTCGGCGACGGGCATTACGTTCAACACGCTGTCGCTATTCGGGCTTGTTCTGGCCATCGGCATCGTGGTCGACGACGCCATTGTAGTGGTGGAGAATGTCGAACGCTATCTGGCACAAGGCATGTCGCCCAAGGATGCTGCACACAAGACCATGGATGAAGTCGGCGGCGCCATTCTGGCGATCTCGCTGGTACTGATTGGCGTGTTTTTGCCAACGGCTTTCATCAGCGGATTGCAGGGCACCTTCTACAAACAATTTGCGGTCACAATCGCGGCTTCGACGGCCATATCCTGCCTCGTGTCGCTGACCTTGTCGCCTGCCATGGCCGCGCTCCTCTTGAAGCCGCACGACGCTGGGCACGACGAGAAGGCGGGCGCCTGGCATACGCTGGGAACACCGGTGCGCGCATTTTTCCGTGGCTTCAATTGGCTCTTTGATAAACTTTCGAGCGGTTATGGGGTGCTGACCGCCCGCCTCGTACGCATGGTCACTATTTTGCTTGTGGCCTACGGTGGTCTGCTCGCACTCACCTACTACAAGATCGTCAGTACACCAGGCGGCCTCATTCCCCAGCTCGATCGCACCTATTTTATCACCGTGTTCCAGTTGCCGCCCGGCTCGACTTTGGACCGGACCGACAAAGTCGTGCGTAATGCGACCGGCATTCTGCTTGCGCGGCCCGGCGTGAAAGCCGCCGTCGCCTTTGCGGGTTTTGATGGCGCGACCTTTACGAACGCGCCCAATACAGCCGTAATCTTTACCCGGCTTATGCCGTTTGAAGACCGCATCAAGGCCGGACTGACCAAGGACGGCATTTTGGCAGACTTGAGAAAAGAGATGGGGGCCATTCAAGAGGCGTTCGTGTTCGTACTGGAGCCGCCGTCGGTTCCCGGCATTGGCACAGGCGGCGGGCTCAAGGGTTATGTGCAGGACCGGTCGGGACGCGGCCTGCAAGCGCTGGAAGGTGCGGCGTGGGCGGTGTCGGGTACGGCGGCCAAAGAACCCGGTATTGTCCAGCCGTTCACGCTCTTCAACACGCGCACGCCGCAAATTTTTGCTGACATTGACCGTACCAAGGCCGAACAGTTGGGTGTGCCAGTCAACCGTGTCTTCGAGACGCTGTCGGTTTACATGGGTTCGGCGTTCGTCAACGACTTCAATATTCTTGGGCGCACCTACCGCGTCACGGCCCAGGCTGACAATCCGTTCCGGCTGACGCTGCGCGACGTTGAAAACCTGGAGACGCGCAATCGCAATGGCGACATGGTGCCGATCGGCGCTGTCGCCACCTTCAGCGATACGACCAGCGCTTACCGGGTTCCTCGCTACAACCTTTATCCTGCAGCCGAGGTGCAGATGGGGCTGGCGCGTGGCTATTCGTCGGGTCAGGGAATTGCCGCCATCGAAAAGATTGCTGCCGAACAATTGCCCTCTGGCTTCGGCTTCGAGTGGACCGAAATAGCCTTGCAGGAAAAGCTTGCAGGCAATACGGCGGTTCTCGCGTTCGGCCTCGCCGTTGTGTTCGTGTTTCTATTGCTGGCGGCTCTCTATGAAAGCTGGTTGTTACCGTTGGCCGTTATTCTCATCGTGCCTATGTGCATCTTAGCGGCGATGATCGGCGTCAACGCGCGCGGACTTGATCGTAACATTTTGGTCGAGATCGGGCTTGTGGTGCTGGTGGGTCTGGCTGCCAAGAATGCAATTCTGATCGTCGAGTTTGCCAAGCAGGCCGAAGACGCGGGCTGGAACAGATTCGAGGCTGCTGTGATTGCCGCCCGCACACGTTTGCGGCCGATTCTGATGACGTCACTGTCGTTTATTCTGGGTGTCGTGCCGCGGGTGCTGGCCACAGGGGCTGGTGCCGAGTTGCGCCAGTCGTTGGGCACTGCGGTGTTCTCGGGCATGCTGGGAGTGACGCTATTCGGCCTTGTCTTCACGCCGGTGTTCTATGTGCTTGTGCGCAAGTTCGGGGCGGGGCAAGAGGCAACCGCACCCGAACCGCCGCAGGAACTGGCCACGAGGTCAGATGCGGGAGACGAAGGACCTGCTTCATCTTGAAACGGCGTTTAACGCCAATTTAACCCAAAAGCCGCATTGTCCGTACTGCACATGATGGGTGCCAGGCCCGAGCCGAGCCCAGAGTTCAGAGGACAATGACGATGACTCATACGACAAAGGTTTGCTTAGCTTGCGCTGGTCTGGCTTTCGCCGGAATTCTGGCAGGGTCCGCTCAGGCCGCTGATCTGGGTAACTACGGCGGCTCCATCAAGGATGGTTACGTCGCGCCGATGGCTGCGGCAGGCAACTGTTACATTCGTGGCGATGCCGGTTATTCGATGTCGGGCGATCCAGATGTGACCTGGCCCGTCAACAACGATACCATCACCTATGATGCTAACGGCGTCGTCACCAGCTACACCTCGACCCATGTCACCGACACCGTGGCCAATGTCAGCTTGGACAATACCTGGATGATCGAAGGCGGCCTGGGCTGTGGATCGGGCTCGCGCGGGTTCCGCGGCGAAGTGATGATTGGTATTCACGGCGATCGCGATCTTGAGGGCGTGCCCGGCGACTACACGCGCACCGAAATCCATGCCAATAACCCGCCCGTTGTCGATCCGGTCATTGATGATCCGCTGCACACCAGCATCACCTCGTACACATTGATGGTCAACGGCTACAAGGATCTGGGCAACTTTGGCGGTTTCACGCCCTATCTCGGGGCCGGTATCGGCGTTGCCTATCACATCGTTGATGACGTCTACTTCACCGGCAACCCAAATCTCACCAATAAGATCCATGGCGACAAGGACATAGCTTTCGCCTGGTCGTTGATGGCCGGCGTTGGATATCAGATGTCTCACAATACCGTTCTGGATCTGGGGTATCGCTACCTTGATATGGGTAAGGCGACCTCAGAACGCTCGGACACGGCCGGCTTCATCAATCCCCGCGTCAACATCGACGACATTGATGCCCATGAGATTAAAGTTGGGCTTCGCTATCACTTCGGCTCATCGGACACCGGTGGCTATCAGGCCATGAAGTAGGTCAACTCAAAAATACCAAATCAAAACAATGGGGCCGGATGCAAATCCGGCCCTTTGCCGTATTTCATCCGGGCTGCGTCTGGGTCTTAGTCATATTTGCCAAACGTGAACTTGGCCGTTGATCTCGGGCATGGCCCCCCTGTATACCACTTCAACTTTCGTCCCCGGTCCCGCGAAAGCCGCTTGCAACGCCAGGTTTGGCGGGAACAGATGGTATTTGGGCCGTAAGAGACGAGCCTTCGGCGGGCTGCCCTGCGGGCGTGGTGGAATTGGTAGACACGCCAGATTTAGGTTCTGGTGGCCTTGGCTGTGGGGGTTCGAGTCCCTCCGTCCGCACCAGCTGCCCCATTCCGATGGCGATGAAACGGCGCGGCTTTCAGGGTGCTATCATCTTGAAAACGATTATATTGTTGAACATATGCAGGGGCTCGTCCCTTGACGAATAGCAGACATCCAACTTGAACTTAGCGAAGGCTCCTCGTCCCATGCAGATCACAGAAAGCAGTTCAGACGGCTTGAAGCGCAAGCTCAAGGTAGTCGTAGGGGCCGCAGAAATTGGCGACCGGATGTCGGCGCGCTTGGGCGAAATGAAGAACACCGTCCAGTTCAAAGGCTTCCGCAAGGGCAAGGTGCCGGTTGACCATATCCGCAAGGTCTATGGCCGCTCACTGATGGGCGAAGTGCTGCAGGAGACCATTCGCGATACCAGCTCCAGGGCCATCAAAGAGCGCAAGGAGCGGGCGGCGGCTGTTCCAGAGATCGAACTGGCCAAGGACAGCGAGATTGAGAAGGTCTTCGACGGCAAGGCCGACCTGTCTTACGAAATGAGCTTTGAAGTCTTGCCAGAGATCAAGATCTCTGACTTTGCCGCACTTAACCTCGAGCGTCTGGTGTGCGATGTCGATCCGGCATCGCTTGACAAGGCCCTTTCGCAGCTGGCCGAACGCAACGTTGTATTCAACTCCGGAGACGACGCAACGGCTGCTACCGGCGATCGCGTGACCATTGATTACAAGGGCAGCATCGATGGTGTGGCATTCGACGGTGGCGCGGGTGAAGGCCTGAGCCTGGTGCTCGGCAACGCCAACTTTATTCCAGGTTTCGAAGAGGGGCTGATTGGCACCAAGACCGGGCAGTCGCTCGATGTCAAAGGCCGTTTCCCTGATGCCTATCCGGTCAAGGACCTGGCAGGCAAGGATGCGGTCTTCGCCGTGACCGTCAAGAATATCGAGAAGCCAACGACGCCCGCTATCGATGAAGATTTCGCCAAGGGTCTGGGGGCCGAAGGCCTCGACAACTTGAAGGAATTGGTTTCAGCGCAAATCAAGACCGAGCTTGATGCCGCCGCGCGCATGAAGCTGAAGCGCGAATTGCTTGATGCCCTCGAAAAGGCTCACGACTTCGAGTTGCCGCCCTCGCTGGTGGCACGCGAATTCGATGTCATCTGGAACCAGCTTAACAAGAGTCTTGAAGCTCAAGGCAAGACGTTAGCCGACGAAGGCAAGAGCGATGATGAGGCTAAGGCTGAATACCGAGCCATTGCCGAGCGCCGCGTGCGGCTTGGACTTGTTGTCGGCGAGATCGGCGACAAGAATCGCATCGAGGTGACGCAGGACGAGCTGCGCCGGGCCCTGATGGAACAGGCCCGCCGCTATCCGGGTCAGGAAAAGTTCGTTTACCAGTATTACGAAAAAACGCCCGGAGCGCTGCAAGAACTTCGTGCCCCGATTTTCGAAGATAAGGTTGTCGATTTCATCATCAATGCTGCAAAGCCAGCTGAAAAGAAGGTCTCGCGCGAGGAGTTGCTGCGTCAGGTCGATGAGGTCACGCAGTCCTGACGAGCTTCTTTGAGTTGATGAGCAGACGACAGCGCTTGCCGAAAGCGGGGCTGGCGGGCAAGTCTGCCGCCGGGCTTTGAGCGATTCGCAACCGGCTATTCTGCGCTGGGCTTAAGTTAGTCGCACGAGCACCGGCATCTGCCGCACGAGCCAAGTTTCAATTGGAGAAATGACCCTATGCGTGATCCCGTGGCCACTTTGACGAACACGTTCTGGCCCATGGTGGTGGAGCAGACTGCGCGCGGCGAGCGCGGCTACGATTTGCCTTCGCGCCTACTCAAAGAACGCATCATCTTCGTCACTGGCCCTGTTGAAGACCACATGGCGACCTCGATTTGCATGCAGTTGCTATTTCTTGAATCGGAAAATCCGAAAAAAGAAATCTCCATGTATATCAACTCTCCAGGCGGCGTTGTGACTAGCGGCATGGCCATCTACGACACTATGCAGTTCGTCAAACCGCCAATCGCTACGCTGTGCATTGGGCAGGCCGCTTCCATGGGCTCATTGCTGCTGTGCGCGGGCGCCAAAGACATGCGCTTTGCGCTGCCCAACGCCCGCATCATGGTGCATCAACCCTCAGGTGGGTTCTCGGGTCAGGCGTCGGATATCGAGCGGCATGCCGAAGATATCGTAAAAATGAAGCGTCGACTCAATGAGGTGTACGTGAAACACACCGGCAAGCCCTATGAAACCATTGAACGCACGCTCGATCGCGATCATTTCATGACAGCCGATCAATCTGTCGAATTTGGCTTGATTGACAAGGTTTTGTCGAGCCGCGACGAGATGGAAATCAAGGCCGCCGAGGGCAAAACGACCTGACAAAGGATCGCCTGTTACGGCAATTGGCGGCCGGTTTACTCGCTGGCGCGGCTCGTCGCGCCCCTGCCTGGGTGTCCAATTAAGGCAGTTTAGGGAGTTTTTGGCCGGAGCTGAGCACAGATGGCCCGTCATTGGCCGGTTTTGTGCAGCGCAACAACTGTTGTGATCCCTCTGATGGGCCACAAAAATCAGTGTTAAACGCGGCACCTTGGTGTTGGCTTTAATGCAATCTTGATTTGGGCAGCGTTAGCGTGCTCTGATCTGATTTGTAGACAAGTGCTTCGCGGCAGGCTTCGCCGCCATTTCCCGGAAAGGCTCCGGGACGGGTTCTGGCGGCGGCCAGTCTCCCTCACGTGTGAGAGAACGTAATGGCTCAGGAAAAGAATACTCTTTACTGCTCGTTTTGCGGCAAGAGCCAGCATGAGGTGAGGAAACTCATTGCGGGTCCGACCGTGTTCATTTGCGATGAATGCGTCGAGCTTTGCATGGATATCATCCGCGAGGAAAACAAGAATACGCTTGTCAAGTCGCGTGATGGCGTGCCCACTCCGCAAGAGATTTGCGCCGTCCTCGACGGCTATGTGATCGGCCAGTTTCATGCCAAGCGCGTTCTCTCGGTGGCGGTCCACAATCACTACAAGCGCCTGAACCACGCTGCCAAGAACAATGACGTCGAATTGGCCAAGTCGAACATCCTGCTTGTTGGTCCCACCGGCTGCGGCAAGACGTTGCTTGCTCAGACCTTGGCACGCATCCTCGATGTGCCATTCACGATGGCCGACGCCACCACGCTCACGGAAGCCGGCTATGTCGGTGAAGACGTCGAGAACATTATTTTGAAGCTCCTGCAGAACGCTGACTACAACGTCGAGAGGGCACAGCGCGGCATCGTCTACATCGACGAAATCGACAAGATCAGCCGCAAGTCTGACAACCCTTCGATCACGCGCGACGTGTCGGGCGAGGGCGTCCAGCAAGCGCTGCTGAAGATCATGGAAGGCACAGTAGCCTCAGTTCCTCCGCAAGGCGGCCGCAAGCATCCCCAGCAGGAGTTCCTGCAGGTCGATACCTCGAACATCCTGTTCATTTGCGGTGGTGCGTTCGCGGGTCTGGAAAAGATCATCGCGCGCCGCGGCAAGGGTACGTCGATTGGTTTTGGCGCGCGCGTCATGGGGCCCGATGAGCGCCGCACGGGCGAAATTTTACGCGAAGTCGAACCGGAAGATCTGCTGAAGTTCGGGTTAATCCCCGAGTTCATCGGCCGTCTGCCCGTCATAGCCACACTGGAGGACCTCGACGAGACGGCGCTCGTGCAAATCTTGACCGAGCCCAAAAACGCTCTGGTCAAGCAGTATCAGCGGTTGTTCGAGATGGAAGACGTCAAGCTGACCATCACCGCGGAAGCACTGAAGTCGATTTCGCGAAAAGCGATCGAACGGCGCACCGGGGCGCGCGGCTTGCGGTCCATCATGGAAGGCATTTTGCTCGACAGCATGTTCGATCTTCCTGCTCTGAAGGGTGTCGAAGAAGTCGTGGTTGGACCCGAGGTTGTCGACGGTGGCGCCAAGCCCCTGCGCATTTACACCGATCGGGCTGAAGAAAAGGGCTCCACGGCCTAAACCCGCGCCCGCCATGCCCCAGTTGACCGGGTGCGGCAAGGTGGTGCGCGCACGTGTGGAACCAGGGCTCCGCCGTGCCTTAACGTGGCGCCGCACCGCCCGCCGGGGGCGACACATTCGCGCAAACTTCCCCAAAAGTACCAGTTCTGCACACTCTTGAAAGCCAAGCTTCATCAACCCACATCAAGGGGCTGGCAAACTGCAACTTATCGCGCGAAAGTGGGTGAGAATCCGGCCTGAGGTGTTTGCTCTCATAAGAGGTACACCGATTGCTGCCAGCAGCATGTGGCGCGTCATGGTCATAATGGGACCGGGCCGCTGGGTTAGGTGTATACTATTCACGCGGATTGCCTGTGCCCATTGGCAGGGTAGGGCTTGAGGGAAGGACTAGGGTCTGAAATGAGCGAAGACAAGCAGACACGCGACAAGACTGTAGCTAAGGAACTGTTTCCGGTTCTTCCGCTGCGTGACATCGTCGTGTTTCCTTACATGATCGTGCCGCTGTTCGTTGGCCGCGAAAAATCGATCGCGGCACTCGAAGAGGTGATGCGCGCCGACAAGCACATTCTGCTTGCCGCTCAGAAGAATGCCGGTGACGACGATCCGGCCACCGATGCCATTTATCGCGTCGGCACGCTGGCGTCAGTTTTGCAGCTCTTGAAGTTGCCCGATGGCACGGTCAAGGTGCTGGTCGAAGGCACGGCGCGCGCCAAGATCGTACGGTACACCGACAACCCGGACTATTTCGAAGCCGAAGTCGAGCGCATTGCCGAACAGACGGGCGCTAAGGATGAGATCGAGGCGATGTCGCGCTCGGCCATCACGCAGTTCGAAAGCTATGTAAAGCTCAACAAAAAGATCTCGCCGGAAGTGCTTGGCACCATCTCGCAGATCGAAGACTATTCCAAGCTCGCCGACACCATTGCCAGCCATCTGGCGGTGAAGATTTCGGACAAGCAGGATGTGCTCGAAACAACCGCCATCTCCAATCGCTTGGAGAAGGTATTCACGCTTATGGAGAGCGAGATCTCGGTTCTTCAGGTTGAGCGTAAGATCCGCTCGCGCGTCAAGCGCCAGATGGAGAAGACGCAGCGCGAGTACTACCTCAACGAACAGATGAAGGCGATCCAGAAGGAACTCGGCGACAACGACGAGCGCGACGATATCGCTGAGTTCGAAGACAAGATCGAGAACACAAAGCTGTCGAAGGAAGCTAAAGACAAGGCGCTTGCAGAGCTCAAAAAGCTCAAGCAGATGAGCCCGATGTCGGCTGAAGCGACGGTGGTGCGCAACTATCTCGATTGGCTGTTGTCGATCCCGTGGGGGATCAAGGGTAAGGTCAAGAAGGATCTGGACGAAGCCCAGCAGGTGCTCGATGCCGAGCATTATGGCTTGGAAAAGGTCAAAGAACGTATTGTCGAGTATCTGGCGGTTCAGGCCCGCACCAACAAGCTCAAGGGCCCCATCCTGTGCCTCGTCGGTCCGCCCGGCGTCGGCAAGACGTCGCTTGGCAAGTCTATTGCCAATGCTACGGGACGTGAGTTCGTGCGGATGTCGCTTGGCGGCGTGCGGGATGAGGCCGAAATCCGCGGTCACCGCCGCACTTATATCGGCTCGATGCCCGGCAAGGTCATCCAGTCGATGAAGAAGGCGAAGCGCTCAAACCCACTCTTCTTGCTCGATGAAATCGACAAGATGGGTCAGGACTTCCGCGGCGATCCCGCTGCGGCACTGCTTGAGGTGCTCGATCCCGAACAGAACTCTACCTTCAACGATCACTATCTTGAGGTCGACTATGACCTCTCGAACGTGATGTTCGTGACAACAGCCAACACGCTCAACATTCCCCCGGCGCTTATGGACCGCATGGAGATCATTCGGCTTGCCGGCTACACGGAAGACGAAAAGGTCGAGATCGCTAAGCGCCACTTGATGGCTGAGACGGCGAGTAATCACGGTCTTGAGCCTGGCGAGTGGTCGGTAGATGATGGGGCCATTCTCGAAATCATCCGCCGCTATACCCGCGAAGCGGGTGTTCGCTCGCTGGAGCGGGAAATTTCCAAGCTCGCCCGCAAGGCAGTCAAGGAAATCCTCACCTCGTCCAAGAAGTCGGTGCGCATTACAGCCGAGAATGTGAAGGATTACCTTGGCGTACCTAAGCACCGCTATGGCGAAGCTGAACTCGAAGATCAAGTAGGCATTGTTACCGGGCTTGCCTGGACGGAAGTGGGTGGCGAACTGCTGACCATTGAAGGCGTTCTGATGCCCGGTAAGGGCAAGATGACGGTGACGGGCAACCTTCGCGACGTGATGAAGGAGAGCATTCAGGCAGCCAACGCCTACGTGCGCTCGCGCTCAATCGATTATGGAATCCAGCCCTCCATCTTCGAGACAAAGGACATTCACGTGCACGTGCCGGAAGGCGCGACACCCAAGGATGGTCCGTCGGCAGGCGTCGCCATGGCAACCGCCATCATCTCCATCATCACCGGCATTCCTGTGCGTAAGGATGTGGCGATGACGGGTGAGATCACGCTGCGTGGCCGCGTTCTCCCGATCGGCGGATTGAAGGAGAAGCTTCTCGCGGCTCTGCGCGGCGGCATCAAGACGGTGCTGATTCCGGAAGAGAACGTGAAGGATCTCGCCGACATCCCCGAGGAAGTTAAGAAGAAGCTCGAGCTTATTCCCGTGTCGCGCATGGAGGAGGTCGTCAAGGCGGCACTCGTACGCCAGCCTCAGGCGACGCTGCTTGAGGAGCCGCCCGTTGAAGCCGTGCCATCGGACGGTTCAAAAGGCGGTTCGCGAGTTGTCGCGCACTAACGCGATCACCACTTCCTGAGACAACGTGCCCCGCGCCAATATTTTGGCGCGGGGTTTTTTGTCAGTATGCGA
This sequence comes from Hyphomicrobium sp., assembly GCA_040080075.1. Lineage (GTDB taxonomy): Bacteria > Pseudomonadota > Alphaproteobacteria > Rhizobiales > Hyphomicrobiaceae > JANNFX01. The sequence goes on from JBEBJD010000138.1 coordinate 19,841, forward strand.
TCAGGAGTGCGCGGTTTTACCCATATTTTGGGCGGATTTGGCGTGTTTTGCCTCTTGACGAGCCCCGAATTTCAGCGCTCTTTGCCCCAATCAAACCAGCCGCTGGCGGCACATGCCCGTCGCGCGCGACTGCCTCGGTCCCGCTAAGAGTGGGATATGACGCGGGACAATTTGAGATCACACGGCCCAAGCCGTCCCAGGGCGATTCCCTGGATGGCCCATCCAAAAAGGATTCGAACAATGAGCAAAAAAGATCTGATCGATGCGGTCGCCAAGGAATGTGAACTGACCAAGGAAAAAGCCGGCGTCGCAGTTGATGCCATGCTCGAACATATCAAGAGCACCATGAAGGACGGCAACGAAGTACGCTTGCCGGATTTCGGCACGTTCAAAGTTGCTAAGCGCAAGGCCCGCGATGGCCGCAATCCCGCAACCGGCGCGACCATCAAGATTGCTGCTTCGCGCGTCGCGAAATTCACTCCGTCGAAGGGTTTGAAGGATGCGTTGAACGGGTAGTTGAATGATGGTGTGGGTAATCTGTGGCGAGCAATGAGCGGCAAAAATTGAAACTTCATTTTTTGTTTCACTGTCTCATTGCTTCACCACTAACGAACGGGTACTCACTACTAAACATCTCACCACTCACCCGCTCCGGGAGGTTAGCTCAGCGGTAGAGCGCTTCGTTTACACCGAAGATGTCGGGGGTTCGATCCCCTCACCTCCCACCATTATTTCGCTCACGCAGTCTGATCCGCGTGAAGTCGCGCGGGACTGCTCCGCGGGGGCGGCGCTCGCGCCGTTGCCCGGCCGGGCTCTGGGACCTTTGGTCCGGTTCGAGCCGGCGCAAAATTCTATTGTGATTTTGTCAAATCAGTCTTCAATCTGACTGCCGAGTTTTCTCCCACCATCTGGAGCCCGCCCATGCCGTTGTCGATGTATCAAGCCTCCGTGCCGGCCTTCCAGAAGCATCTGGAAGCGTTGGATGCGATCCTCGATAAGGCTGTGGCGTACGCTGAAGCCAAGAAGATCGAGCCTGCCGCACTTCTAAGCGCGCGGCTATATCCCGACATGTTCAATTTCACGCGCCAAGTGCAGGCGACGGGTGACTTCGCCAAGAACGTCTGCGCGCGCCTAGCGGGCATTCCCGTTCCTGCGTACGAGGACACCGAAACCTCTTTCCCCGAGCTCAAGGCGCGCATTGCCAAGACGCTGGCCTTCCTCGCCACCATCAGCCCGGCGCAGATGGAAGGCTCAGAGATGAAGAGCTACACGTTTAAGGTGGGCCCCAACGACATGACTTTCACCGGTCAGGACTATTTGCTGCACTTTGCTCTGCCCAACTTCTATTTCCACGCAGCCACTGCCTACGGCATCCTGCGCCACAACGGTCTTGATATAGGCAAGCGCGATTTCATGAGGCGCCTGCCAACGGCTTAAAGCCGGCCTGAGGTGATTCTGAACCTCTACATGGTCGCAGGTGCAATGCGTGCGACCAGCTTGATCAAATCGGCTTGCCGCGCGACGTTTGTTTTTTCAAAAATTTTGTCGAGATGCGAACGCACGGTCGAACTGGCGACGCCCAGGTCATGGGCCGCTTCATTGACGTTTTTGCCCGACAGAACGCGGGTCAGAACGCGCGTCTCGGCTGGTGTCAGGCCAAAGGTGCTGGCAACCGCTCCCACTCGCCTCTGATCTTCGCCGGCTGAATTGATGAACACAGCCGCCACGGCCGTCGGATCAAGCCGAGTGCGCACATCGCCTCTGGCTAACGGCAGAACATGGGCGACGACCGGTGCCGCATCCTCATGCGTCAGGCGCACGGCGAGGCCGGTCTTGCCGATCTCACTCTCATTTTGCGTCGCAAATCGAATAGCCGCGTTGATCTCGGCGTTAGCGGCGGCGTTTTCCGCGTGCAAGCGTCCGCCCCCATCGCGCACTGGCCCGCCGTTACGCATCATGGTTTTGGCGGTGCGATTGGCGTGCAGGATGCGACTGTCTTCACTGGCCAGGACTACTCCAAGCGTCAAGGCATCGAGCGTATCAGCCATGCGTGCTTTCTCGATGGTTACGGCTTCGAGCGCATTGCTGATGGTGACGGCGCGGCGCAAGTGCGGGATGAGAAAAGTACCAAGCTCTAGCTCGCGCGCAGTGAAATTGCCGTGAAGCTGATGGCGGCCGAATCCAAGGCTGGCAAGGCGTGTGGGCGATGTAAGGAGAAAAAGATCCATGTAGTCGATTAGCCCCTGCGGCTTTCCCCATTCGCGATGGTATGATGTGGCCTCGATCTCGGCGCGCGACATGCCAGCTGATGCGACTCCGGGAAGGTCGATGGAGTGCCCTGCAGCAAGTGACTCTATTAGAATGCCCGTTACTTCTGGGGCGTAAGCAGGCTGGATTGACAACCAATGCGGCTCAATCCCAACGCTCATCGTGATCATAGATTGGCGTGTCACGAGATTGTCCAAATGCAGGAAGGCGTGCTCGCACTCCAGTAAATCCTTGATCGCCAACAGCGTTGGTTCCCACATCGACGGGTCGAGCGTGCAATCGTAAATTTGCCCGATCAGACCGGACAGCGGTTCAATTTCCGCCTTTGCCGGGAAATTCCCGGCAGCCACCGTGAAGGGGTCATTCATGACGGGTTCCCAACGAAGGTGGTGGGTTGCGCAGCCGACAAGTTGTGGAATGCCAGAAATACAGGCGCTTACACGCCCCAGTTTAGTCACGCTGGGCACTCCGGCGCAACCTCGTTCGGGATCGTAGGTGCGAAATCGGCATGCGGGCAGCCAGCTGGGGCTTCTCGCAGTCTCACTTTTCCCCAGCGGGCGCCTGGCAATTTCGATAAATTAATTCACTTCCTCCCCCAATTGGGGGAGGCGGGCCGTGTGGAAATGTGCCTTAGGCCGAAAGGCAGTGACCAAATTTATTTTCAATTTCTCCCCTAACCGGGGGAGGCGGCGGAGCGGTGGGCATGCAGAAATGACCTCGCGGCTGGGCCAGTCGGCGTTGTGGCCCGGCCGCTCAATTTTCC
>JBEBJD010000038.1:0-22817 GCA_040080075.1 Hyphomicrobium sp.
GGTCAGCATGGAAGTTCGCCTCGATCCGATATTTGCCGTGGCAAAACAGGTGGGGATGACGCGCCAGCAATTTGACGCCTGCCTGCAGAATCAAGCCATGATCGAAAACCTGAAGCAGATCAAGGAGCGCGGTCGCAAGCTTGGCATCATTGGTACGCCGAATTTCTTCGTAAACGGCCGGCTCATCAAGAGTGAGCTGACGATCGACGACATTCGCCAGATCGTGGCCAACCCCGCAAAGCCGGTCCCAGGTGCCACTGCGTTGGCACCCGCCGTTCAGGCGCAATAAGCGTCCGGTTTGCAGCAGCTGACGCTGAGCTCGTGTGATCTGGTGCCTCGCTGTCGCGCCAAAGACCTTAAGGCCTGCCGATGAAAATCAACCGCCTCCGCTTGCTGGGTTTCAAGTCGTTCGTCGAACCCGCCGATTTGGTGATCGAAGCCGGGTTGACGGGCGTTGTTGGCCCCAATGGTTGCGGCAAATCCAATCTCCTCGAGGCGCTTCGCTGGGTCATGGGCGAGACATCGCACAAATCCATGCGGGCCGCCGCTATGGACGACGTGATCTTTGCAGGCACCACCGCGCGGCCACAGCGCAACATGGCTGAAGTCACGCTGTTTCTCGACAATTCCGAACGCAAAGCGCCAGCCGAATATAACGGCCATGACGAAATCGAAATCACCCGCCGCATCGAACGCGACGCCGGGTCTGCCTATCGCATCAACGGTCGCGAAGCCCGCGCGCGCGATATCAAGATATTATTTGAAGATGCTGCGACCGGCGCGCGCTCACCTGCACTCGTGCGCCAGGGGCAGATCGCCGAAGTCGTCAATGCCAAGCCCGAGCAGCGCCGCCGTATTCTGGAAGATGCAGCCGGAGTCGCCGGTCTACATAGCCGCCGTCACGACGCAGAATTGCGTATGCGAGCCGCCGAAGGCAATTTGACTCGCATCAGCGATATTCTCGGCGGGCTCACTTCACAGATCGACAGTTTAAAACGGCAAGCCAGGCAAGCACGCCGCTACAAGGAAATGTCCGCAGAAATTCGCCGCTCCGAAGTCTTGTTCGCGCACCTCAATTGGCAAGAGGCCCACGAGCAAGTTGCCGGACACGAGGCAGCACTCACACAAACCCTCAGCAAAGTCGCAGCGGCGGCAGCCTGCGAGGCTCAAGCGGTGTTGGCTGAAGCTGCTGCGGCCGAATGCTTGCCTGGCTTGCGCGAAGCAGAAGCCGGCAAAGGTGCCGCGCTGGCCCGGCTGCGAATTGAACACGACAACTTCGAACGCGAGGCCGCGCGCGCCGCCGTGCGCGAGCGTGAATTGCGCGCCCGCGCCGAACAGCTCGAAGCCGATCTCATCCGCGAAAATACGTTCGTTGCAGAGGCAAAAGAAATTCTCGTTCGGCTCAGCTCGGAAGTGGCGCAACTGACGGAAGCTGAAAATGGCGCAGAATTGGCCGAAGAGACGGCCCGTCAGACTCTCGACGAACTGACAGAGAACCTCGCCAAGGCAGAGACGCGCCTCAGCGATTTGACGACAAGGACTGCTGAAGCCCGCGCGCGAAGGAAAAGCTTAGCCTTGGCCGAAGCCGAGCGGCGTGAAGCCGTTCTCAAGATCGAACGCCAACTCGTGGTCTTTGCCACGCAAGCTCGCGAGGCGGCGGCAAAAGCGCCCGACGCTTTGAAGCTTGTCGAGACGACAAACGCGCTCGATAACCTTGCTGCCCACTGCACGACGCTCGAGAAGTCGATGCTGGCAGCAGAGACGCGCACGCGCGAACTGACGCAGACTGCCAAGAAAAATCGCGATGAGGCTGAACAGGCCCGGCTCTCGGCTGGCGCGCTGCGTACAGAGCGCGAAACGCTGGCACGCCTGGTCCTGCCCGGCAGTCAGGATGGCGCGGCGCCCATCGCTGACGGTTTGACAGTGGCAGCAGGCTATGAGGCCGCACTCGGGGCTGCCTTTGGCGATGATCTCGAAGCCCCAGTCGATGGGGAAGCACCCATTCACTGGCGCTTGATAGAACTCTCATCGCATGATGGCCGACTTCCCACAGATGTGGAGCCATTGAGCCTGCATGTCGATGCGCCGCCCGAGTTAATGCGCGGTTTGCAGCAGACCGGTGTCGTAGCCAGCCGGGATGGTCCGCGCCTTCAGCCGCTATTGAAGCCGGGTCAGCGCCTCGTATCGCGAGAAGGCGACCTGTGGCGATGGGATGGCTTTGTTGCCGCTGCCGATGGGATAACCCCGGCGGCGCAGCGCATCGCTGGCCGCAACCGGCTCAAGGCCATCGCCAAGAAAGAGCGCGCAGCTCAGGATATCGCCAGCCGTTGCGCAGAAATTGACGCCCAGACATCGGATGAACTTTCCGCGTCCGAAGCCGGCGAGCGAGCGGTCAGGCAGCAATGGCGCGAGGCACAGGCCCAACTCTTGAGTTCGCGAGAGGCCTTGGCCTTTATCGAGAAGGCCGCTCAGGAAACCGAAAGCCGGCTGCAGGCACTGGCCGAAGCCAAGGCATTGGCCGATGATGCGCTGCTCGAGGCCAGTGCCCGTCATATGGAAGTTGAAACCGCACTTTCGCTGATGGATGATGAAGAAGATGTTGAGCCGCTGCTGGAGCAAGCGCAGGCGGAAGCCACGCGCATTCGCAACGCTGCTGGCGAAGCCCGCGCCAAACTGGGCGCACTGGAACGTGAAAGCCAGTTGCGAGCAGAACGGGTAAAGACCTCCGAAACTGAACAAGCCCGCTGGACCACACGCAGCACCAGTGCCGCGCAGCAGATTGCGAGCCTAACGGAGCGGCACCAGGCAACGGTCACGGAACTTGAAACACAGGCCAGCCTGCCAACGGAAATCGAGCGGCGGCGTCAATCTCTCTTGACCGAACTTGCCCTTGCTGAAGAGGCCAGGCAGGACGCGGCCGACCAACTGGCTAACGCCGATACGGCCGCCCGTGCCAGCATACAAGCGCTCCGCGCAGCTCAAATCGCCGTCGCTGCTGAACGCGAAGCCTGCGCCCGCCACGAAACGAAGCTCGAAGCCGCCCGCATCCGCCGTCAGGAAGAAGCCCGCCGCATTCGCGAGACCTTCGATATCGCACCGGAGCACTGCCTCAAACTAGCGGAATTCGATGCCGGCCGCCCTATGCCGTTGCTCGCGGATGTCGACCGCTCGTTACAGAAATTGAAAGGCGACCGCGAGCGGCTGGGCGGCGTCAACCTTCAGGCTGACGACGAGTTGACCGTGCTACAAGAACAGCATGCCTCGCTTGAAACCGAACGCAATGACGTCGAACAGGCGATTGCAAAATTGCGCGGCGCTATCACTCAGCTCAATCGAGAAGGCAAGAAGCGCCTCGACGATGCCTTTGAAACCGTGAATGGCCATTTCCAAAGGCTGTTCACGAGCTTGTTTAATGGCGGCGAAGCGCGCTTGGAAATGATCAACGCCGAAGACCCGCTTGAGGGTGGTCTCGAAATCATCGCCAGACCGCCGGGCAAAAAGCCTGCAACACTCTCACTTCTGTCGGGCGGGGAGCAGACTCTGACGGCTATGTCGCTCATATTTGCGGTGTTCCTCACAAACCCGTCGCCGATCTGTGTGCTCGACGAAGTCGACGCACCGCTTGATGACTCAAACGTCGATCGTTTTTGCACGCTCATGGAAAAAATGGCGGCCGAGACCGATACCCGCTTCCTGGTCATCACCCATCATCCCATGACCATGACGCGCATGAACCGGCTGTTCGGCGTCACCATGGCCGAGAAGGGCATATCGCAGCTTGTGTCGGTAGATTTAGAGACCGCGCAAAGCTTCCGCGAAGCGGGCTGACGCGAAGTCGCCAAACTCACTCACCCATTTGACAGCTACATTTTTGCTTGCACAATTATTGTGCAAATGCCGCTGGCGCAGGCATAGCCTGCGACGAAGATCTAGCTTTTTCAATTACATTTCAATAAATTAGTCCGTTGGCCCGGCGCTTGCTGAGCTCTCACACGTTAAAGCCAGGGGCAATGCCGTGATGATCGCATTCGATGAAATGAGAGGCCATGGCGATGGCGTTCGCGCGCCTTACCAAGCGCTCGCCCAATGGCTCGGAACGCAAAAGATTGGCGACCTGCACACCAAGCGTGCGGAGGCCGAAGCGCTATTCCGCCGCCTTGGCATCACGTTCGCCGTCAACGGCAATGGCGAGGCAGCCGAGAGACTGATCCCATTTGACATCTTGCCGCGCATTATTGCGGCCGACGAATGGCGGCGGCTGTCAGCGGGCATTGAACAACGGGTCACCGCGCTCAACGCTTTTTTGCACGACATCTATCATGGTCAGGAAATTATCCGGGCCGGACGCATCCCGGCCGATCTCATTATTCAAAACAGCGCTTTCGTGCCTGAGATGACCGGCGTGGACCCGCCGCTCGGAATCTATTCGCACATCATTGGTATCGACCTGGTGCGAACTGGCGAGAACGACTTTTTTGTACTCGAAGACAACACACGCACACCGTCGGGCGTCTCCTACATGCTGGAGAACCGCGAAACGATGATGCACATGTTTCCAGATCTCTTTGCCAAAAACCGCGTCGCTCCGGTCGAAACGTATCCCGACAATTTACTGCGCACATTAGAGAGTGTTGCCCCCAAAGGGCTTGGCGACGACCCGGAAATCGCCCTGTTGACACCGGGACCATTTAACAGCGCCTATTTCGAACACTCCTTCCTCGCCGACCAGATGGGCATCGATCTCGTCGAAGGCCAGGATCTGGTCGTGCTCGATGGCGCGCTGCAAATGAAAACGACCCAGGGACTCAAACGCATTGACGTCCTCTACCGGCGCATCGACGACAATTATCTCGATCCCCTCGTTTTCGACCCTACCTCCATGCTGGGCGTGCCTGGACTTTTTGATGTCTACCGGTCCGGCAAAGTGACGCTGGTCAATGCGCCCGGTGCCGGCATTGCCGACGATAAGGCGATCTACAGCTACATTCCCGAAATCATTCAGTTCTACACGGGCAGCCAGCCGCTGTTGAAAAACGTCAAGACTTTCAATTGCAGGACCCCGTCAGAGCTTGCCTATGTGCTCGAACATCTTCCGGAACTTGTCGTCAAGGAAGTGCACGGATCGGGTGGCTATGGCATGTTGATCGGCCCGGCTGCTTCCAACATCGAAATTGAAGTCTTCCGGCAAAAGCTCAAGAGCAACCCCAGCAACTACATCGCGCAGCCAACACTGTCTCTGTCGACATGCCCGACGCTGGTCGACAGCGGCGTTGCCCCTCGCCATCTCGATTTGCGGCCGTTTGTGCTGGTTGGCGATCAGGTGCGGCTGGTGCCCGGCGGGCTCACGCGCGTTGCGTTGACGAAAGGATCGCTGGTGGTCAACTCCAGTCAGGGTGGCGGCACAAAAGACACTTGGGTCCTGCAGGACTGAAATACAAACAAAGGGCCGCCGGTTAACGGCGGTGGTGGCATGCTAGGGCGAACCGCGAACGATCTTTTTTGGCTGTCCCGATATGTCGAACGGGCGGAAAACATGGCACGGCTCATCGAGGTGGGATTCCGCATCGTCCTGGTGCCGGACAATTCAGCCATTCTGGATGACGGCACGCTCCACCACGATTGGTCCTCGACGCTGCAAAGTGCTGGATGCGCGGAGTTATACCTTGAGAAGGGCACTCCACTATCGACCCGCGACGTTGTCAATTTCTTGGTGTTTGACGGCAGCAATCCGTCCAGCATCCGCACTTGCCTGACAACGGCACGGCGCAATGCCCGTGCCCAGAGAACGGCGCTGACACGCGAAATGTGGGAATGCCTCAACAGCTCGTGGATCGAATTTGAATCCATCGATCCAGATCGAATCACCTCAAGTGAACTACTCAAACTCTTGGACTGGGTGAAAGAACGTTCAGCCGCCTATCGCGGAGCCCTGCTCAATACTATTCTGCGCAATGATACATACTACTTCAGCCAGCTCGGCACGTTTCTGGAGCGCGCCGACAATACCTCCAGAATTCTAGATGTGAAGTATTTCGTCTTGTTGCCGCGACCTGAAATGGTCGGCAGCAGCGTCGACAACAGCCAGTGGGCCGTGATCCTGCGTTCCGTTTCCGCGCACCGGAGTTACCGCTGGGTTTACAAGGACACCTATCGCGCAGCCGGCATTGCCGACTTCCTCATTCTAAACCAGCAAATGCCGCGCTCGCTGTGTTCGTGCTACGGCGAAATTACAGCCGCCCTAGAGGGACTAGCAGCGCTTTATGGCACTGAAGTTCCCTGTACTGCCAAGGCGCGCGAAACCTTTCACGGCCTGCAGTCTAAGGACATCGACAGCATATTCCGTTCGGGGCTGCACGAATTCCTGACCGGGTTCATTGCCAGCAACAACGCTGCCGGCTCCGCCATCAGTGAAGACTATCACTTCATTGCATAGGACAAGAAGATGCTCATCGAAGTGCGCCACAAGACGATGTACCGCTATGCTGACCCAGCTCGATATTCGATTCAAAGCTTGCGTCTCGATCCGCCCTCGTTTGAAGCCCAGCGCGTGGTATCCTGGTCCGTGACTGCGCCCGGCATCGGCGAGGGATTACGTTTTACCGACTGTTTTGGAAACACTGCCGTACTCGCAGCCATGGCGGGAAACCACGATGGCATTGAGATTGAAGCCAGTGGCGTTGTCGAAACATCCGAATGCGCCGGCGTCGCCCGTGGTCTTCCCGATACGGCACCTCTGCGCCTGTATTTGCGCCATACCGTGAAGACTGCACCCTCGCTAGCTTTGACGGAACTCGCCCGATCGGGTCAACGGCGCACCACACTTGAGACACTTCATGAATTGATGCGGCTGGTGAGCGAGGCAGTCAGATATGAGATCGGCACTACTCACGAACATACGACCGCCTCGGATGCGTTGAATAGCGCAAGCGGCGTGTGTCAGGACCACGCCCATGTCTTCATCGCCGCGGCCCGTATTTTGGGTATTCCGGCCCGCTACGTGAATGGCTATTTCCTTGCTGGAACCCTGGCGGCAGCGGAAGCCCACCACGCCTGGGCCGAAGCGTGGGTTGAGGGACTTGGCTGGGTCGGATTCGACCCAGCCAACCGGATGTGCCCCACCGAACGCTATGTGCGGCTGGCCTGTGGCCTTGATGCCGCCTCAGCCGCCCCCATCCGCGGGACTCAGCGCGGCGGGGATAACGAAGCCCTTGACGTCGAAGTCGAAGTCCAGCAGCAAGGCTCTCAGCAATAATATTAGACAGCCACTTGGCTTGAGGAAGGGACCGCGATGACCTACTGCGTCGCGATGAGGCTAAATCGCGGATTGGTCTTCGCTGCCGACACACGCACGAATGCCGGGATCGACAATGTAGCGCAGTACCGCAAACTGCACTTCTGGCGTCAGTCCGGTGAGCGCGTTCTGGTGCTCTTGTCGGCTGGCAATCTGGCCGTCACGCAGTCGGTCGTCAGCGTCTTGAATGAGCAGATGACTGCCGGGCCCAAGGACACTTGCACCGGCGACGAAGGCACATCGACACTTCTCAATGTCAGCTCGATGTACAGGGCCGCCAGAATTGTGGGCGACGCGGTGCGCGAAGTCCGCCGCGCCGATGGTCCATCTCTAGAGGCCAGCAAGGCCGGATTTGCCGCCTCTTTCATTCTCGGCGGCCAGATCGGATCGGAAGTGCCCCGGCTGTTTCAGATCTATGCAGAGGGTAACTTTATCGAAGCCACCGACGACACACCCTTTCTACAAATCGGCGAGCACAAATATGGCAAGCCCATCCTTGACCGTGTGGCCCGGCCGGATATGCGGCTTGGCGAAGCGGCCAAACTGATCTTGCTCTCATACGACTCGACCTTGCGCTCCAACCTTTCGGTCGGAATGCCGATTGATATTTTGGTCTATGAACGTGACAGCCTCAACGTCAGCCGCGAGAAGCGCATTGGCCAGGACGATGAGTATTTCAGGAAACTTTCATCGGCCTGGTCGGATGCATTGAGGCAGTCATTCGCAAAAATCGATGAATTTAAGGTTTAATCATCTAGCTAGTGTGATGGTCGAGAAGTCCGCGCCATTCTTGCGGCGGTCGCTTTGGCGGACTTCTCGACGTGAATCGCACTAGAATCATTAGTTTTCCAGTGTCCTTTTGAACGCAAAGTTCTTAGTGAGTGTGCCGGAAAATGAGACGAACTTCGTGATAAAATGGACACTGGGCTATCACATGGCAGCGATTGTTAAGCCTGGAGGGGACGGCCTGTGAAAATCTGTATGATCGGTGCTGGCTACGTGGGTCTTGTATCCGCGGCCTGCTTTTCGGAATTCGGATGGACAGTGACCTGTGTCGACAAAGACGAAGGGCGCTTGGCCGAAATGCGCCGCGGCGTTTCACCAATTTATGAACCCGGTCTCGACGAGGTCATGGTCCGCAACATGAAAGCGGGCCGTCTCAAATTCACCAATGAATTGGGACCGGCCGTTAAAGAGGCTGACGTCGTGTTTCTGGCCGTTGGCACTCCGATGCGCCGTGGCGACGGCTATGCCGATCTGTCCCACGTTTTTGCGGCCGTCGAAGAACTCTGCCCTCACCTCGACGGCTTTACTGTCATCACCACTAAATCGACTGTGCCTGTCGGCACTAGCCGCGAAATCGAAAGCCGCCTCAAAGCCATGCGCCCGGACGCAGACGTGGCTGTCTGCTCCAACCCCGAGTTCCTGCGCGAAGGGTCGGCTATTCAGGATTTTACCCACCCCGACCGCGTGCTGATTGGCACCGACAGCGAGGCTGCGCGCGAAGTCATGGAACGGCTCTATAAACCTTTATCTTTGCGCAGCGCGCCCGTTATGTTCGTCTCGCGCGAATCCGCAGAACTGGCGAAGTATGCGGCCAATGCGTTTCTTGCCATGAAGATCAGCTTCATCAACGAAATCGCTGATCTATGCGAGAATGTCGGCGCCAACGTGCAGGAGGTCGCCAGTGCCATCGGGAAAGACCGGCGCATCGGCGACAAGTTCCTGCACCCAGGGCCAGGCTATGGCGGATCGTGTTTCCCAAAGGACGTCTCGGCAATTGTGCGCACGGCGCGCGAGGCCAAAACACCCTTGTCACTGATCGAGCAGGTCGAGCGCGTCAATCATGAACGCAAACTGGCCATGGCAAGCCGCATCGAACGGGCTATGGGCGGCTCGGTTAAAGGCAAAACCATTGCGGTTCTGGGCGTGACCTTCAAACCCAATACCGACGACATGCGCGATGCTCCCAGCCTCGTCATCGTTCCAATGTTGCAAGAACGCGGAGCGAGTATACGCGTTTATGATCCTCAAGGACGCCGCCACGCCGAACCACTGATGCCGGGCCTCGTTTGGGCGAGCGATTCCATTGATGCACTCACCGGCGCAGATGCACTCGTGATTTTGACGGAGTGGAATGAGTTCCGCGCCCTTGATCTTGAAGCGGCCCGCAAGTCGATGAAGGGCAAGATCCTGGTCGATCTAAGGAATGTGTTCCAGCACGAGATCGCACACAAGGCTGGGTTTGAATATAGCTGCATCGGTAGGACATAAAATTTGTTCTGTGCGAGGAGCAGCTATTCGCCCACGGCGGCCGGCTCTCCGGGGGGTCGGCGCGGGCAAAGTAACGGCTCTTATCTCTCTCGCCAGCCCTTGGTGATCTGATCCGTCAATGGTTTGACCAAATACGATAGTGCCGTGCGGCTTTCAGTGCGAATCTGAACGTCTGCCGGCATACCGGGTATGAGCTTGTTGCCTTCACCAAGCTTGGCCAATTCCCCATCCATAATAACAACGCGCGCCATAAAATATGTTTCGTTGGTTTGCTGATCGTGTGTCACGTCGCCTGCGACACTCTTGAGCTTACCTTCGAGCTCAGGCGTGGTGCGCGAGTTGAACGCAGGGAAGCGGATTAGTGCCGACTTTGTATTGAGCAGCCGTTCAATATCCTGGGGTGCGATCTTGGCGTCGATCACAAGTTTATCGTTTTCCGGGACAATCAGCATGACCGGCTCAGCGGGATTTATAACGCCGCCAATGGTGTGCACGGAGAGCTGATGGACGAGGCCGGATTGCGGGGCCAGTATGTCGACACGCTTCAATTGGTCTTCGGCGGCGATTCGTTTCTGCTCAAGCTCGGATAGCTTGGCTTCGTTCTCGCGCAGTTCTTTCATCAGGTCGGTTCGAAAATCCTGGTCTATGCGCAGGATCTGCATATTGATTTCGGAAATTTTGCCTTTCGTCTGTGCAACAGCAGAGATCAACGAGCCGCGCTCGCCTTCAAGGCGCGCTGCCTCTCGGCGCATGGCAACCATCTTTGACGTGACAACAAGCTGCTTGGCTTCGAGTTCTTCGAGACCTTCGAGTTCCTGCGCGATCAGTTCAAGTTCCTTGGCTTTGGCATCGATCTGAACTTGTAGACCTGCGATTTCTTCGTCCAACTGGCCAGCGCGCTCCTTGAGCTGCGACTTTTGACCCTCGCGGCTCTCGCGGCGGCTATCGAACAGGGTCCGCTCACTCGATAAAATCTTGCGCACTTCGGGTTCGCTATCCCGGCCCTCAAATGTGGCGGGAACGCTGACCGCTGCCTTGCCGTCGCGTTCCGCATCGAAACGCGCACTGCGCACCGCAACTTCGTCAAGCTGACGCTCGATCAGCTTGAGGTTGGCGCGGGTGACGGTCTCGTCGAGACGCATGACGATGTCGCCAGCTTTCACCACATCACCATTCTTGACTAGGATTTCTCCAACAACGCCGCCTGTGGGATGCTGTACTTTCTTGACGCTGCTTTCGACGACTACAACGCCCGATGCAATTACCGCTCCCGCAATTTGAGTGATCGAAGCCCAGACGGCTGCCCCCCCGAGCATGACAAATACGACCGCCAGTCCGGCCATTATATATCCGCGGACGCGCGCGAGCTCTCTGGTCGTTGGAACCTCAGATGCGACTGTCATTGCGCGGTACTCCCAGCAGGCCTATCCGCTACAATCTTTAGCCCAGGTATTGCGGGGCTTGCCGGAGCCCCAGACGATGCTGGTGATGCCGGAGGCTGGCCTGGGTTTGGGGCCGCCTGCAGCATCTTGCGCAGCACATCATCCTTGGGCCCAAAGGCCTGAGCCTGTCCATTCATCATAGCAAGAACCTTGTCCACGCCAGCCAGAGCCGACGGGCGATGGGCAATAACAATCACGATACCGCCGCGCGCACGCACGGACCGGATGGCAATAGTCAAGGCGTTGTCACCTGATGCATCCAAGTTGGAATTGGGTTCATCAAGTACAACTAAGAACGGATTGCCATAAAGCGCGCGTGCCAGGGCGATACGCTGGCGCTGACCGCCTGATAGTGACTGGCCAGCCTCACCGATGGGTGACTGATAGCCGTTAGGCAGCCCTACGACCATGTCATGCACACCGGCTGCTGTAGCAGCGGCAATCACTGCTTCACTGGTCGCGTTGGGGTCAAAGCGCGAAATGTTCTGAGCTACGTCGCCATCGAACAACTCAATAGCTTGCGGCAGGTAGCCGATATGGGGACCGAGTTTGTCGGGTGTCCATTGGTCAAGCGCGGCACCATCGAGTCGTACGCTGCCGCCCATACGCACAGGCAGCCACACGCCGACCAGTGCACGTGCCAGTGACGACTTGCCAGATGCGCTCGGCCCTATAATTCCCAGGCCATCGCCAGCTTCGAGGGCGAACGACACGTTGCTGACGACCGGCCTCATGACGCCGGGTGGCGCTACGGTTAGAGCCGAAACTGTCAGAGATTTCCGGGGCGCGGGAAGATCGATGCCGTCGGTGCTTTCTTGTTCGACGGCTTTGAAAACGTCGATCAGGCGTTGATAACTTTGACGGGCCGACACAAACCCGCGCCAGTGCGCAATGGCTGTTTCAATCGGCGCCAGACTGCGCGACATAGTGATTGAGGACGCGATAATGGCGCCACCCGAAACGTCACCGTTAATGACGAGATAGGCGCCAAGTCCCAGGATGCCAGACTGCAGTAACATGCGCAGCACCTTGGAAAATGAGCCGATGCCGCCCGCAGCGTCCGATGCCTTCAACTGATCTCCCAGATAGCGTGCGTTAAGATCGGCCCATTTGGCCTGCATCTGAGGACCAAGCCCCATGGCTCGGATAACCTCGGCGTTGCGGCGCGTGGCTTCGCCAAAGACAAGTCGTTCAGATCCGCTCTTTGCTGCGGCTTTCATAGGCGCAGATGTGCGGATGTCCGTCAGCAGTGTCATGCAGATCAGCAGCATGGCGCCAACAAACGCAAAGAGACCCAGCAATGGATGCAGTAGAAACACGACGCCAAGGTAGACTGGCACCCAGGGTATATCGAAGAAAGCCGTCGGCCCCATGCCCGACAGGAAGTTTCTGATTTGATCGAGGTCGCGCACCGGTTGCAAACCATCGCTGCCTTGGCGCACACGCAAGGGAAGCACTTGAATGGCTGCAAAAACCCTCTCGCGCAGATCGCTATCGATGCGCACGCCGACGCGGCTCATGATGCGAATACGAATGAAATCGAGAAGACCATTGGCCGCGTAAAGCAACGCCATCAATACGGTCAGCCCGATGAGCGTTTCCACACTTCGCGAGGTCAGCACGCGGTCGTAGACCTGTAGCATGTAGAACGAGCCCGTCAGGGCAAGGACGTTGATCACCCCGGAGAACAAGCCCACGCCCATGAAGATGCCGCGGCATCTTTTCAGGGTCGCCTCCACTGGCCCGCCAACCGGAGCGGCTCGTTTTGCGAAAGGCTTATTCATTCTTCACCCGCCCACAGGCCTGAGTTGGCCATGCTATTCAAATTGCGACAGTAACATAAGATGGTAAATATGATTTTCGCACGATTTCGTCAGTTCCCTGCGGAACCCATCAGATACCCGGCACAATGGTTCCATCTCTGAGAACTGACCGGGATTTGAGGTATGCCCAATTCTATATGAACCGTCCCTTAAGATGATTGTGTGGTGTTGAACTCCAGCCGGCCAATGGCGATCCGACCATCGGCTCCTCGGGCCCGCATTTTTGGGGCCTGTTTGGAAAAAACCGACTTTGCGAGTTGTTGCAGCAATCCACCAAGTAACTTGGGTTCGCCTATGGCCATGACAATCCACGGAATTTCTCCCGAGCGCCACTCCGCTGGCTGCAACCGGATCGGCTGATCAAGACTGCTCGACAGGCGCTGATCGACCTCGGCCGATACAAAGGCCCACAAAACCGCGCCGACCGGCATCACCGCCCCGGTATCTTTGGACTGGGCTTCGGCCACGGCAAACTGACCACTCTGTAGTGCGGGCACAACCATCCACTCCAGATCGTGGAGGGTTATCGACTTGTCGGCAGCAGAACGCATCATCAGGGTGACGATTTCACCGAACGATGCCGCAACATGCTTGGCCGCGTTGCCACGCTTTTTGATTTCATCGGGTGCAAGGGCCGGTCTACCCTCCTGTGCAGGAGCTGCCACGGGGGCAGCGGGAGCGGGTTCAGGGGCAACTTCAGGCGTAACGGCGGCAGGTGCTGCGGGGGGCTTCTTGCTGAAAAACATAAACATCTCCAGTGCCGAAGGGTTGTGATAATCGTCAATTCAGGGATCGTCCTGCGTTTGGTACCTCAATCAATTGCAAGCAACATACAGCATGATGAAGACGCGCACACAAATAGCTAAAACAACGATTGAGCCAGCTGGACCGGCAGACGGATTAGCCCGCCCTGGCAAGACATTGGATCTGCAAGAGTATCTCGAAAATTGGGCAGGAACCGACAACGCGCGCCGCGATGTTTGCGCTGCGGTCCTGTGCTTGGGCGAGGCATGTATTCGTATCGCGGCCCTGGTGAGGCAAGGGGCTTTGGCGGGCGCTCTGGGCAGCGTTACGGGAAAACAGAGCGGTGTCGACCCGCAAAAAGAGGTCGACGTCCTCGCCAACGATATCGTTGCGCAGACGCTACAAGACTCGCCTGTTGCCTGGCTCGCATCGGAAGAACTCGAAGTTCCGCTCCCCATCACCAGCGGGGCGCCGCTTGTTGTCGCCATTGACCCTATCGATGGCTCTTCAAATATCGACGCCAATACATCGATTGGAACCATTTTCACGGTCTTGCCAGTATCGGATTGCGGCGAAGGCGGACCCAGTTTCTTGCAGCCCGGCACACGCCAGGTTGCCGCAGGCTTTGCCGTCTATGGACCGTATACGTCGCTGGTACTGACTGTAGGCGATGGCACCCACTTATTTACGCTCGACACAAAATCAAATGTATTCTTGCGCACAGCCGGTCCGGTGGCCATTCCGCCAACGACCCGCGAGTATTCTATCAATGCATCTAACTACCGGCATTGGGACCAGCCGATTCGCACCTATACAGATGACTTGCTCCAAGGCCGTGAAGGCCCACGCGGCAAAGACTTTAACATGCGCTGGACAGCGTCTCCTGTCGCCGACCTCTATCGAATCCTGTCGCGTGGCGGCATTTTTCTGTACCCAGGCGATCTGCGCGACGGTTATGCGCTCGGCCGCCTGCGGATCGTCTATGAGGCCAATCCATTTTCCTGGATCATGGAACAGGCCGGCGGGTCGGCAAACACCGGTTATCAGCGCATTCTTGATGTCACGCCTTCGTCGCTGCACCAGCGCGTCCCCGTGATCGCCGGCTCGAAATCGGAAGTGGATTACGTCGTCCGCCTGCATAGCGATCCCCATAGCCTGGGCGAGCGATCACCACTTTTCGGCCGCCGGGGGCTGTTCCGAAGCTGACCGCTACCCAAAACTTAACGCGCCTGCGTTAGAACTCGAAAAAGAGATAGCCTCCAGGACCTGCCCAACGATGTCTGCAAAACACCCGATCATCTCTGTTACTGGTTCATCTGGTGCTGGCACAACATCTGTGCGCCGCACGTTTGAGCAGATTTTCAGACGCGAAAGTATAAACGCCGCATTCATCGAGGGCGACGCCTTTCATCGCTATGACCGCAGCGCCATGAAGCTTGCCATCGAAGAAGCGACCGCCAAAGGCAACCTGCACCTCAGCCACTTTGGCGAAGAGACAAATTTGCTTCAGGAACTCGAGAGCGTTTTCCGCTCATATGGTGAGATTGGAACGGGCCGCACACGGCACTACGTTCACGACGAAACCGAAGCAACACAATACAAGAGCCCGCCCGGCACCTTCACGCCATGGGAAGAGATCGAATACGGCACCGACCTGCTGTTTTATGAAGGCCTGCATGGCGCTTCGATTTCAGGCAAGATCAACATTGCAAAGTACGCCGATCTGCGCATTGGCGTGACTCCCGTCATCAATCTCGAATGGATTCAAAAAATCCATCGCGACAACGAAGTGCGCGGATATTCCGCGGAGGCGGTGACCGATGTTATTTTGCGGCGGATGCCCGACTACATCAAATACATCTGCCCGCAGTTTACCGAAACCGACATCAACTTCCAGCGCATCCCGACCGTCGACACGTCGAACCCTTTTGTGGCCCGCTGGATCCCGACGCCAGACGAATCCATGGTGGTGATCCGGTTTAAGTCGCCGCGCGGCATAGACTTCCCGTATCTCTTGTCGATGATCCACGACAGCTTCATGTCGCGCGCGAATTGCATCGTCGTCCCTGGCGGCACACTGGATCTCGCCATGCAGCTGATCCTGACGCCCATGATCCTGCAATTGATCGAACGCAAGCGGCGCACGTTTTTTTAAGCCATCCGCGCGCAACACCTTGGGGAAATCCTCAAAACTGAGTGGCTCCCGTTGCCAATAAGGACTCACGCCGGTGCGATTCTCTGATAGTGACTGTAATAAGATTCCAGCACCAAAGAGACTGCCATGTCCCGGCCCCTGATCATCGCGCCATCCATTCTTTCCGCCGATTTCGCACGGCTTGGAGAGGAGGTGCGCGACGTCGATGCGGCTGGTGCCGATTGGATCCACCTCGATGTCATGGACGGGCACTTCGTACCCAACATCACGTTCGGCCCCCCCATCATCAAGGCCATTCGCGGTGCATCGGCCAAGATCTTCGATTGCCATCTGATGATCGCTCCGGCTGACGCCTATCTCAGCGCCTTCGCGGACGCGGGGGCTGATATCATCACGGTGCATGCTGAAGCGGGACCACATCTCGACCGTTCGCTGCAAGCGATCAGGGCCTTGGGCAAGAAAGCCGGCGTGTCACTCAACCCATCGACCCCGGAAAGCGCCATCGAGTATGTTCTCGACCGGCTCGATCTCATTTTACTGATGACCGTCAATCCAGGTTTTGGCGGCCAGGCTTTTATCACCCAGGTGGTGGACAAGGTTGCGCGCGTGAAAGCCATGATCGGCAATCGCCCTATCGATATCGAGATTGACGGCGGTATCACACCCGAGACGGCGCCCCTCGTGGTCAACGCGGGAGCCAATGTGCTGGTTGCCGGTTCAGCCGTGTTCAAGGGCGGCGGGCGCAAAGCTTACGCCCGCAATATTGACGCCATTCGCAAGAGCGCGGGCAAGAGTGCCGGGAAATCGTGACGGCCGCCGGAAATACAGCATCCTCCAACCTGCCTATCGAGGACGTACTTGTTGAACTGCGCGCCGCTCTGCGCACGCAGTCATCGGCGATTCTTGTCGCCCCGCCAGGGGCCGGCAAGACAACGCGAGTTCCATTAGCGCTGCTTGATGAACCCTGGGTCAAGAGCGGGAAAATTCTCATACTTGAGCCACGCCGGCTGGCGGCCCGTGGTGCCGCCGATCGCATGGCCAAGACGCTGGGACAGCAGATCGGCGAGACGGTTGGACTTCGCGCAAGGCTTTCTACAAAGACCGGTTCCAAGACACGCATCGAGGTCATTACTGAAGGTGTGTTCACGCGGATGATCCTCGATGATCCGGGGCTATCTGGCGTTGCCGCGGTTCTCTTCGACGAGTTTCACGAACGCTCGCTAGACGCCGATCTTGGTCTAGCTCTGGCGCTAGATAGTCAGCGGAGTATACGCGAAGATCTGCGCCTGCTGGTCATGTCGGCGACACTCGACGGTGCGCGCGTGGCCGGTCTACTAGGCAATGCTCCGGTGATCGAAAGTCAAGGCCGCGCGTTTGAGGTTGTCACCCGCTATTTGGGCCGCAACAGCAGCAATCGCATCGAAGACGAGATGACGGACGCCATCATAAGGGCGCTGCGTGTGGACACCGGATCCGTGCTCGCCTTTCTACCTGGGCAAGGGGAAATCCGCCGAGTTGAAGAGCGGCTTGCCGAGCGCATCACCGAACCCACGACTATTCTGGCGCCACTTTACGGCGCCATGGATATGGCAGCGCAAGATCGCGCAGTCTCACCAGCCCCGCCTTCATGCAGGAAGGTTGTTCTCGCAACCTCGATTGCGGAATCATCGCTGACGATCGAGGGCGTGCGAATCGTCGTCGACTGCGGGCTGGCACGGGTGCCGCGTTTCGAGCCGGGTGTGGGCGTCACACGGCTCGAAACCGTGCGCGTATCGCGTGCGTCGGCGGACCAGCGCAGGGGACGCGCGGGCCGTACGGAATCCGGCATCTGCTATCGCCTGTGGGATGAACCGCAGACGGCGGCACTGCCCGCATTTGCCGAGCCTGAAATCCGCTCGGCTGATCTTTCCGGGCTGACGCTCGATTGTGCCGAATGGGGCGTGACCGACCCTGCCAGCCTATTGTTTCTTGATCCGCCACCGGCAGCGGCATTAGCGGCTGCGAAGGAAGCGCTCGTCGCGCTGCATGCCCTAGACGGAGTGGGTCGTATAACCGCGCAAGGCCGGAGCATGCGCGCTCTGCCCCTGCCACCCCGGCTGGCACGCATGGTACTGGCGGCTGCCGCAATGGGTGATGAACGTGAGGCGGCAAACGTTGCAGCTATTCTGGTGGAACGCGGTCTGGGCGGCAATGATACGGACCTGAGTCATCGGCTTTCCAACTTCAGAAGCGACCGCTCCCGCCGTGCCGAAGACATGCGGCGGGTCGCCAGCGGCTGGGCAAAGTCGGCTGCTTCGGCAGTTGGCAGAGATGCTGGCAGAGTAAAAGCGGCCAGCACGAATCCTTATGTCACAAGCCCTGCCGCACTGCTGGCGTTGGCCTTTCCAGACCGTCTTGCCAAGGCCCGCGGCGCTCCGGGGCAATTCTTGCTCGCCAATGGCCGCGGCGCCAATCTTGATGCGGTCAATGACTTGGCCCGTTCGCCTTTTCTGGTGGTGGCGGACCTGCAAGGAGCAGCGGCTGCGACGCGCATTCTCTTGGCAGCAGCGTGCGACGAGCCGGAAATCATAGAAATAGCCGGTGATCGCATCCAGCAAGCGGACGAGGTGTTTTTTGACAGTGCGGCCGCCGCTCTGCGCGCGCGCCGGGTGCGGCGGCTGGATGCGTTGGCACTGTCAAGTGAACCGCGTAGTGTCGAGGCCAACGAGCAAACGGCTATTGCGCTGGCTCAGGGTATCGCCGGGCTTGGAATTTCGCGCCTGCCATGGACAAACGCACAGCTTCAGTTGCGCGATCGCCTTGCATTCTTGAAAGCGGCCGGCGGTAACGGCTGGCCTGATGTGTCCGACGCCGCATTGACGGCTACAATCGAGACATGGCTGGTGCCGTTTCTTACCGGAAAAACGAAGTTGGCTGAGATCGGCGCGGAAGATCTCGGGCAAGCCATCGATGCTCTTATTCCGTGGTCCCTCAAGCGGCGCATTGACGAAGAGGCGCCAACGCACTTCGAGGCTCCCACTGGCAACCGCCACGCAATCGACTATGAGGGGGCGGGCGCACCGGCGCTGACCATCCGAGTGCAAGAATTATTCGGGCTTAAGCAGCACCCGTCCATCGCTAACGGGCGGTTGGCCTTGACGCTCAACCTGACGTCGCCGGCACATCGGCCGATCCAGATCACACGCGACCTGCCAGGTTTCTGGGCCGGTTCCTGGTCGGCTGTCAAAGCGGAGATGAGGGGCAAATATCCTCGCCATCCCTGGCCAGACGATCCTGCCAACGCCGTTCCAACTGCACGGGCTAAGCCCAGAGGAACTTAAATGCGCCAACACGAATCAAAAACGCGGTGGCCGCTAAGCCACCGCGTCTAAAATCCAGAAACTGGAGCGACCGTTTAGATCAGGTCGATTTCTGCCGGCAGGTACGACGTAACTTCGAGGCCGACTTCGGTTTCGCGAACTGCGGGCTTGGTCCAGGTCTTCATGAAGAATACTCCAGTTGGATTTTCAATCTCACCTCCGTGCTGCCCGAAAGCAGCCCGGCGTTGCAAGGTATCTATCAAGACCCCCTGATAAACTCAAATAGCGTTTTCGTGAGCAGAACAAAAGCTAGCCTGATCGCCAAGTATATTATTTCTTATGATGCTCCGGCGACAGCGCTACTTCTCTTCAGTTGTATAATAACATATTGATATGCATCATTTTTCTAAGGTTCTAAGTTTGGCAACTGATCCATATCCAGGATAGGGGCCCCGGGTCCAGTCAAGGAAGGAGGAGGGGCCCCCTCGATTTCCGGTGGTGTGGGAGGCAATGCGAATTTTTTGAGCCCGCTGTGCCCCATGGCTGGAGGGGCCTGCTGAGCCGCCGCCGCCGGTTGGCCAGACGGCAATGCCAGTTTGGGGCGCATCACCAGCCATGGCGCCACCAAAATCAGGGCCACCATCAAGATCTGGATGCCGACATAAGGCACTGCACCCCAGTAAATCTGTGGTGTCGTGACGGGCTCCGTGAGTTTGCCCGTGAGCCGGTCGTTGTACGGCTCCGTGGGGGCAACCGATCGCAAATAGAACAATGCAAAACCGAATGGTGGATGCATGAAGCTGGTCTGCATATTTACGGCCAGGAGCACGCCGAACCAGATCATAAAGGGCGCCACGTCGGCGACGGTCTCGACCAACACGCCGCTCGGGTCCTTTGCTGAGAGCACCGCGAAGCCGAATGACTTGGCCAGCGCCACGGATTCAGGCGACGTGCGGAAGATGGCCTCGGCGGCCGGCTTCAACAACGGCACCAGAATAAACGCCAACTCGAAGAAATCGAGGAAGAAGGCGAGCAAGAATACGATCAGATTGACGGCAATGAGAAAACCGTAAAGCCCGCCCGGAAGCGCCGTCAGCAGATGTTCAACCCAGATGTGACCATTGACGCCGTAGAAGGTCAGAGAAAAAATACGCGCACCGATCAGAATGAACATCACAAAGGCCGAGAGCTTGGCGGTCGCTTGCGCCGCTGAGCGCACGATCTCCCAATTAAAGCGGGAAGGTTCGTTGTCCATATAGCGCTTCGAAGCGGCCAATAGCATGGCGCCCGCTGCGCCCATAGCACCACCTTCTGTTGGCGTCGCCAAGCCAATAAGAATGGTTCCCAGAACCAGAAAAATCAGAAGCAAAGGCGGCACCATCACAAAGGTGACACGCTCGCTCAGGGGCGACAGGAATCCTGATCTCCCGCCCACTTTGACCAATCGGTTGATGAGCGCCACGACGAGCGCGAAAACAATTGAGGCCGCCAGCGCCAAAATGAATGCATCGGTGCCGGTATAATGCGAGCCGCGCACTGACCACACGCCAAACGCACCCGACACCAAAGTCAGCACCAGCAGTGACGGCAGACCGCGCGAACCGTCTGCCTTGCGATGTCCAATTTCATGAGCTGGCAGGCCTGGTGCCGCTTTAGGGTTCACCAGCGTCACAATAAATACATAGAGCGCATACAGCAAAGCCAGCATCACGCCAGGCAGCACCGCGCCCTTGTACATATCGTCGACCGAGCGGCCAAGCTGATCGGCGAGCACAATCAGGACCAGCGATGGCGGGATGATTTGTGCAAGCGTTCCGGACGCTGCGATGGTACCGGCCGCAAGGCGCCGGTCGTAGCCATAGCGCAGCATGATGGGCAGCGAAATCAACCCCATTGAAATGACCGACGCGGCCACAACACCCGTGGTGGCGGCCAGCAGTGCACCAACGAAAATGACGGCGTAGGCCGCGCACAGGCCCGAACAACTGGCCAACGGTTTCGAGCAGATCCTCGGCCATGCCGGAACGTTCGAGGATGAGCCCCATCAGTGTAAAAAATGGAATCGCCAACAGCGTATCGTTGCGCATCACTTCGAAAATGCGCCCCGGCATTGAGTTCAGTAATGGCCATGACAGATTAATGCTGCCGCCGGACAATGGCGCCAGTTCAACGCCAACTACAAAGAAGATAAGGCCGGTGGCGCCAAGCGAAAAGGCCACCGGATAACCCAGCAACAAGAACACTACGAGGGCCAGAAACATCACTGGCGCCAAGTTTTGGGCCAGAAAGGCCGCCATCATGCATTCCCCCACACTTGCCCATCACAGGGCATCGATCTGTTCTTTTCGGCGTTAAAAGCCTAAAAACCTAAAAATCTAATTGCGGCTGACAACCGGCCGGCGCACCGGCGCCGGGCTGGAAGCACTACTAAGTCCGGACTCCGCTACCGTCTCGTGATAGCTGTGATCGTGTGGTGCGCCATTGCCCAGCCCGCGCATGATGGCGATCCGTTTAATCAACTCGGAGAGGCCCTGCACGAACAAAAGCGCGAACGCCAGAGGCATCAGCAACTTTATCGGCCATTGCGGCAAGCCGCCAGCATTGAGCGATTGCTCGTTTTGCATCCAAGAAATCGCGGAGTAGTGCCATGAACACCAGGTCAACAGAGCAGCCATTGGAAGCAAGAAGAACACATGCCCTAAAATTTCGATCCAATTGCGCAACCGTTGCGAAAGCTGCGCATTCACGACATCGATGCGAATGTGTTCGTTGTCTCTGAGTGTCCATGGAGCGGCCAGCAGAAAGACCAGCGCGAACAGCCACCACTGCACTTCGAGCCATGCGTTCGAGCTGACATCGAAAATCTTACGAATTGTGGCGTTTCCAGCACTGACAAACACGGCAGCCACGATTAGCCACGAAACGGCGTGGCCGATCCAGCCCGAGGCGCTATCAATGCGGCGGCTGAGTGCCAATAACGTTTTCATTAAGGGAATGCTCCAGTTTCTAGCGCTCGAACTCAAGGCAAACATGGCGGCTAGAATGCCGGTTCGGTGCGGCAACTGGCGCTGTCCCGCCAGGGATTACTCATTCGCCGCATTCGCCAGCAGGCCCCAGCAAGACTAAAGACACTTTCATATAGCGGCCACGGCTGGTGACTTCTAGCGATGCCTCTGCCAGTATCAGGAGCGATTTCATCCAATGTGGCTGGCTGTGAGGCGAATGCACCGTTTGCTGCTCGCTCGCGCCAGCTTTGCACATAGTCAGGAGAATAACTTATGTCCGTATCGAAGACCCAGGTCCTCGACCAGTTGAAGCGCGTGAAGGGGCCCAATCTCGACGGCAATATCGTGGATCTGGGATTGGTCTCAGAAATCCTCATCAAAGACTCGCGCGTTTATTTCTCGATCACCGTACCGGCCCAATTGGCTTCGGACCTCGAGCCGCTGCGCCAAGCCGCGCAAAAGGTTGTGAGTGAAATTCCAGGGGTTGCAGGAGCAACGGCCGTGCTGACCGCAGAAGCAAGCCCTGGCGCATCCGTGCTAACACCTGCAAGTGCAGTATCGGGCGGGTCCAATGGAGCCGTCAAAGAACACCCTAGAGTACAAGCCGTGCGAGCTGCGGGAGGTGCCGGTGATGGCGCTGGCGCGCGCACGGCCGCCCCCCCACCACCACCCGCAGCCGGCCAGCCGGCGATGAAAGCAGCGCAAACCATTCCCGGCATCAAGCACATCATCGCCGTCGCATCAGGAAAAGGGGGGGTGGGCAAGTCCACAATCGCCGTCAATC
>JBEBJD010000191.1:0-5345 GCA_040080075.1 Hyphomicrobium sp.
CAGCTTGAAACGGTTCTTGGCCGGCCGGGTTGTCTCCTGCTTCGGCTGTCATGTGGCACCTTAGATTTAGGGTTAGAAGTAATGCGGCAGGGCGAGGTGGCAGGGAAGAGCTGGGCGCCCCTATCGGTGGCAGTTCTGAAGTCCGCTCTCACCTACCCACGTCCTCGAAAGAGAATTTAGGACTGAAGAGGGGCATTAGGCATGTCGATCCTTGACAATTGTGATCACAAATTGCGGGCAAACTCAAGCCGGTGCGGTGGTCATTGCCGCCGGCCCAGCACGGTATCACCGATATACCCCATGCCCTGCTCGATATCGTCCGTAATGGCCCGGCGCAGGGCGGTTTCATTACGGTCCTTCATGGCGGAGATGGCCACTTCGTGGAAATCGGTGAGATCGGATGTGCCCAAGCGGCCATAGGCCATGCGCATGAATGGCCCAAACTGCAGCCACACACTGGCCACCAGCGCCAACAGCATTTCGGCGGCTGCGCGCTCATAAAGGGTGAAGTGAAACTGATAGTTGCCCCGCATGTAGCCCTGCGGGTCTCCTGCCGACACCGACCTCCCTAAGCCATCGTCAATGGCCTCAATCTTAGAGATGGCCTTTGGCGTCAGCCGGGACAGTGCCAGCCCCGCGAGTTCCGGCTCCAAGGCTTTGCGGGCAAATAGAATTTGGGTAAATTTTGTGCGGGTCATGGGGGGCACGAGCACGCGCCGGTTATCGCGCATTTCCAACGCGCGCTCGGCAATGAGCCGGCGCACCGCATCGCGAATGGGCATCGGACTGACACCCAGTTCATCTGCAATCCCGCGCAGGGTTACGGCCTCGCCTGGCGCAAAGCCTCCGCATAAAATGCGGTCCCGTAGCTGCCGGTATACGCTTTCGTGGGTAGTCAGGCCGAGTCCTGGCGCAATCCCGGACGGAACGGGAGAGGGAGCCTTGCGCGGACTGGGTTCTTGCTGCTTCACGCCACAAAATCCTGGAACGGGCCGTTCACGGACGTATTGGCCCGCGCGGTAACCCTTTCAACGAGACACTTGTACAGCGCCAAATTTGTGATCACAATGGGGGTGACTGGGGATGCTTGCGAAACACCGAACTTCCGGCAGTCTGGCATGTTGGTCACTGCGTGCCCGCTGAAACTGGGACGGATCGTCTGAGGAGGGTTAGCCTAATGATTAGATTGAATGGAAAACACCGTCTGCTCGCAGCCGTGGCGGCTGTTGCGGCGGGACTGATCAGCCAAACGGCAGTTGCTGCTGAGAGAGTCGTCAGAGTCTTTAACTGGTCGGACTACATCGACCCGGTCATTCTCGAAGACTTCACCAAAGAGACCGGTATCAAAGTCGTTTACGACGTTTTCGACAGTAATGAAGTTCTGGAAACCAAACTGCTCGCCGGCAAGACCGGCTACGACATTGTGGTTCCTACCGGCTCGTTCTTGTCACGCCAGATCGAAGCGGGCGTTTTCCAGAAGCTCGATAAGTCGAAGATCCCCAACATAGCCAACCTTTGGCCTGAAGTTTCCGAACGCGTTGCCGTCTACGATCCTGGCAACCAGTACGCGATCAACTGGATGTGGGGCACGACCGGTGTCGGCTACAATGAGGCCAAAATCAAAGAACGCATGCCGGATGCTCCCGTCGACAGCCTCGACATCATTTTCAAGCCCGAGATTGCCGCCAAGTTCAAGGATTGCGGAATTTACGTGCTCGATTCTGCCGAAGACATTCTTCCGGTGGTCCTCAACTATCTGGGTCTCGATCCCAACACCAAGAACGTCGAAGACCTGAACAAGGCGGCGGAGGTGATGACCAAGATCCGGCCTAACATCAAGAAATTCCATTCGTCCGCTTATATCGATGCGCTCGCCAATGGCGATATTTGCATGGCGCTGGGCTGGTCGGGTGACATTCTGCAGGCTGCAAGCCGCGCCGACGAAGCCAAGAAGGGTGTTGCCGTCAAGTACAACATTCCCAAAGAAGGCACGCAGATGTGGTTCGACATGATGGCGATCCCTGCAGACGCCAAGCATGTCGAAGAGGCACATATTCTACTCGACTATCTCAACCGGCCAGAAGTGATGGCCAAGGCCTCGAATTTCATCAGCTACGCTAACGGCAATCTTGCCTCGCAAAAGAACATCGACGAAGCAATCCTCAAGAATCCCGCCGTTTATCCCGACGCAGACACGTTGAAGAAACTCTATGTGAAGACGGCATGGGATAACAAAACCCAGCGTACCGTCACGCGCATGTGGACCAAGATCGTAACCGGAAAGTAGAAATTGAAGGCGCCGGGGGCAACCCTCCGGCGCCTTACTTTTTCGCATGGCGAGCCCAATCCAAACAACGCGCCGCGGATTATGGGTTTGACTGCCGATCACAGCAATTTTGATCATAGTTTTGATCACAGTAATGACGTGTTTGAGGATGTCCGGCATGGCCACTGTATCTCCAACGACGAGTGCCGCAGCGGCGGCCCAACAGCATGTGAAGGCCGGGCCGCGCAGTGCGGCTCCACAATCGGGCTTCGCGCCGTGGAAAGACCCCAGCAAAAAGCCAATCGTACGCTTTGAAAACGTTACCAAGACGTTTGGAGATTTTGTCGCCGTAAAGGATGTGACGCTCGATATTTATGAGCGCGAGTTCTTCGCGCTCCTGGGTCCGTCGGGTTGCGGCAAGACGACGTTGTTGCGCATGCTGGCAGGGTTCGAAAAGCCGACATCGGGGCGCGTCATTGTGGATGGCGCCGATGTTACCGGGTTGGCCCCATACGACCGGCAGAACATTAACATGATGTTCCAGTCCTATGCGCTGTTCCCGCACATGACCGTCGAGAGCAATGTCGGATTTGGTCTTCGTCAGGAAGGCATGGACAAAGGTGCCATTGCCGCCCGCGTTGAAGAAGCGATGCAGATGGTGGAGCTAACCAAGTTCGCCAAGCGCAAGCCAAATCAGTTATCAGGCGGTCAACAACAGCGCGTCGCGCTTGCTCGTGCAATTGCCAAGAAACCTCGCATCATGCTGCTCGACGAGCCGCTCGGCGCACTTGATAAACGGCTGCGCAATCAGGCGCAGTTCGAGTTGATGCGCATTCAAGAAGTTACTGGAACCACCTTCATCATCGTCACGCACGATCAAGAAGAAGCAATGACAGTGTCGAGCCGGATTGCCGTTATGGACCATGGTGAACTGGTGCAGGTGGCAACGCCCGGCGACATCTATGAAGCGCCGCAGTCGCGTTATTGCGCGAACTTCATTGGTGAAGTGAATTCGTTCGAAGGCAAAGTTGTCTCGATTGCCGATGGCATGGCGGACATCGCTTGGGTTGGCGGCAACAACGTTTTTAAGGCGCGCGCGCCAGAGGGAATCACCAAGGATCAGCAAGTGTGGCTGGCAGTCCGGCCGGAAAAGATCCGAATTTCTCTGGAGCAGCCTGCAAGTAGCGTCAACTCAGTCGCTGGTATCGTCAACGACGTCGGCTATCTCGGTTCGATCTCGCACTATCATGTTGTCGTAGAAAATGGCCAGCGCATCACGGCACTGCGCGCCAACTCGTCTCACACGGTCGAGCGTCCCATCAGTTGGGAAGATAAAGTCTGGCTCGAATGGCCAGCCGAGGCTGGAATTGTGCTGACACGATAATTTCAAGTAGCCCGGCAGGGAGGGATCATCGTATGCGCCGCTGGTATGTTATCGCCGTGCCCTATCTGTGGCTATTCGTGTTCTTCCTCATTCCGTTCTTCATCGTTTTCCGGATTTCACTGTCGGACGTGGCAACCGCCATGCCGCCATACGTGCCCAACTTCGATCTGGCCGCCGGGTTTGCTGGTTTGAAGGATTTTTTCAGCCATCTCGACTTCGAGAACTACAGCTTCATCTTTAGCGACGAGCTCTATTACAGCGCATATTGGTCAAGCCTGAAGATTGCAGGCATCGCCACGTTCCTGACGCTGCTTGTTGCCTATCCGATTGCCTACGGCATGGCGCGCGCGCCCAAGGAGTGGCAAGCGACGCTGATGATGCTCGTGATCCTGCCGTTCTGGACCTCGTTCCTGATCCGCGTTTATGCCTGGATTGGTATTCTCAAGAATGAAGGCCTATTGAACCTCTTTCTGACCAGCACCGGTCTCATCAGCGAGCCGCTGAGTATCATGAACACCACCACGGCAGTTTATATCGGCATCGTCTACTCGTACCTGCCGTTTATGATTTTACCGCTGTACTCGAGCCTCGAGAAGATTAACCCGGCGCTGTTGGAAGCCGCTGGCGATTTGGGCTGTCCTCCGTGGAAGGCCTTTTGGCAGGTGACATTCCCACTTTCGCTGCCAGGCGTTGTCGCTGGGTGTCTGCTTGTTTTCATTCCCGCAACTGGTGAATTCGTTATTCCCGATTTGCTCGGCGGGTCCGACACCTTGATGATTGGCAAGACGCTGTGGAGTGAATTTTTCAACAACCGCGACTGGCCCGTCGCATCAGCTGTTGCCGTGGTTCTGCTTCTGGTTCTCGTTGTGCCCATTGTGCTGTTCCAGCGCATTCAAGAACGGCAGCAGGAGGCCGGCCGATGAGCAATCGATTCTCATGGTTCAACGTTACCTCAATCGTTCTGGGTTTTGCGTTCCTCTATATCCCGATCCTGCTTTTGGTCATTTACAGCTTCAATGAATCAAAGCTTGTGACGGTGTGGGGTGGATGGTCGACAAAGTGGTACTCTGGACTTTTACAGAACGAAGGTCTCATGGACGCGGCGTGGGTTACGCTGTGGGTAGCCATTATATCGGCAACACTTGCCACGATTTTAGGAACAATGGCGGCCCTGGTGCTGACCCGTATGGGCCGGTTCAATGGGCGGACGTTGTTCTCGGGCCTCATATTCGCGCCACTCGTGATGCCGGAAGTGATCACCGGATTGTCGATGCTGCTCCTGTTTGTGGCAATCAACTGGGATCGCGGGTTTTGGACCGTTGTTATTGCGCACACAACATTCACGATGTGCTTTGCCGCGGTTGTCGTGCAAGCGCGCATGGTCGACTTTGATAAATCGGTCGAAGAGGCGGCGCAGGATCTGGGGGCCAGTCCGGTGGCAACCTTCTTCCAAGTGACGCTGCCGATCATCGCGCCGTCCGTCATTTCTGCCTGGTTGCTGTCGTTCACGTTGTCGCTCGACGACCTTGTGATCGCGAGTTTTGCATCGGGCCCTGGTGCCACGACACTGCCAATGAAAATTTACAGTCAGGTTCGCCTCGGTGTGACCCCGGAGATTAACGCCATTTCGTCACTCATGATTGGCTTTGTGACCGTCGGCGTGCTGCTGGCATCTTACGTCAGCAAGCAGCAGTC
>JBEBJD010000095.1:0-5287 GCA_040080075.1 Hyphomicrobium sp.
CACTGGGACGAGGCTTATTAGGCCCGCTGCCAGTATCGTCCCAGGTCAGATGCTGACCACCATCCAACGCGATCATCTGCCCCGTCATGGCTGGCGCCCCTAAGATAAACCTCGCGGTATCGGCAATCTCTTGAGGAGTAGGGCCTCGTTTCAATAGCGTTGTGTGAACTTCGCCGGCAAATTGCGCGTCCGTTTGATGGATGCTCTTAAAAACTGGACCAGGGCCAATGGCATTGACACGAACTCGCGGCGCCAAGGCCTGAGCCAGTGTGCGGGTTGCCGTCCACAGCCCGGCTTTTGATATGGTGTAAGAGAAAAAGTCGGGCGTCAACTTCCAGACGCGCTGATCGATGATGTTGATGACATTGCCAGTTTTGTTTTCAGGCAGATGCAATGCCAGCGACTGCGCCAAAAAT
The DNA here is from genome assembly GCA_040080075.1 of Hyphomicrobium sp. Lineage (GTDB taxonomy): Bacteria > Pseudomonadota > Alphaproteobacteria > Rhizobiales > Hyphomicrobiaceae > JANNFX01. Next base: position 417 of record JBEBJD010000095.1, read on the forward strand.
ACTGGTGCCTTCAAATTGATATCGAGGTGTGTATCCCACGTATCGTACGACGCCGATTTGACGGTATCGAGCAGGAATTCCGATGCATTGTTGATCAGGCAGTCCGGTGTTCCAATAGCGTCGCGGCAGCGTGGCACCAAGTTCTTCAGGTCGTCGCCGTTGGCCAAATCGGCCTGCAGCATAACCGCGCGACGGCCTAGCGCCTCGATCTCAGCAACCAATGATAAGGCCTCAGCCCTTGAATTGCGATAATGCACCCCGACCGACCAGCCGTGACGGGCCAGGTCGAGCGCAATGGTGCGGCCAATACGGCGCGCGGCTCCGGTTATCAGCACAATTCCGGCATTGGCAATCAAGGCCATGAATTATCACACTTTATTTGATTGAGACCCATGCCGTTGCCATGGCCCTGCCACGCATTGCGAACCGGGACTGGTAAGATATTAGAAGGGCTCAAAAACCCGTCACTTATCCGTCACAACTACGGACTATACGGATCATCGAAACGATCTCGTGCCCGCAGACTGGTGCCTCCTGTTCAGATTTGCACCATGGAGCGGGCAACGAGTGGATGCAAGGCCTGCCCTCTCAGGTCACGGCATTCAACTCAGCTAGAGGCTGGTCTCTAAGGTACTCACAGAGCGCACCCCGCGGTTCTAAGGAGTTCCTTGAGGCCGGCCTCGTTTGTTTTGTCCCCAGGTGTGGCGTCCGGCGGCTTGATTGAAGCGCCCGCATCATCTTAAGGCTGTAGGGATGTGTTCCTGGACAGCCACATGATCCTGATCATTGCCTTACTCATCGTGATTACGCTCGCCGCCGTGATTTGGGGTCTTGCCCCTAACATGGCGGAAGGCCGGGTGCTGTTTGGTCAAACGCCTGACCGGCCCGCCGGATTTGGCTACAGAATATCTTGGTTGGCCGTGCGCTCGCGCGACACCCGGGCGGTTGCCGAAGCCCTGGGGTTGACTGACGCCACTCCCTGCAATTGGAACTCGGGTATTGGCACCGTATACGATCGCAAGTTAGGCGAGAACCACGTCTTCATTTCTCCGCCAGTCAATGGCTGGGTCTTTGCGGTCGGTCTTCCGCTTCCCCACCCCGCTGGACCGGCCTTCGTTGACAAAAGCACGCCCTTGCTGGTCGGCTTGGGCGGCCGCTTTGTCGAGGTACAATATTTCTTCAGCTATCCGCCAATCGATATGTTCGCTTGGGCCCGAATGATCGATGGCCGCATCGTGCGAGCTTTTGCGATCGGCGATGAAGGCGTCATTTGGAACAAGGGCAAGACCACGCGCGAAGAGCGCGACCTGGGCCTCAAAATGTTTGAACTTCGCGGCGTCAAAGGACGGCGAGGCGACGCGGGCGGCGAGATCATCCTGCATCCGACCGAAGATCACGTGATGCGGTTGGCACATCGCTGGAGTCTCGATCCGACAACGCTGGATGCCGCCAGAGTTGAACCGGCTCTTGGCCTCATCGCCAGTGCGCCTGCAGCTTGGCGCGTTGAACGCATGCGACGGTCGGCGTGACACGCCGGATGGCGCGAGCGCGGTTATCGTCATGAGAATTGTCAGCGGCAAATATCGTGGCCGTGCCATTGCGAGTGGCGAACACGAAGGCTTGCGGCCCACGTCTGATCGTGTACGCGAAAGCGTCTTCAACATTCTCGCCCACAGCGTTGACGGGTTCGAACTTGCGGGCGCGCGGGTCATCGATCTGTTTGCCGGGACGGGAGCACTTGGGCTCGAGGCCGTCTCCAGGGGGGCGGGATACTGCCTGTTTGTTGAAGACGGACCCGAACAGCGCGGGCTTATTCGCAGCAACGTCGAAACTTTTGGTCTAACGGGGGTGACGCGCATTTTCCGCCGCGATGCCACCGATCTGGGGTTGGCCGGCACTATGGCGCCCTTTTCCTTGGCGTTTCTCGATCCTCCCTACGGCAAGAGCTTGGGCGAAAGGGCACTCGTTGCCCTTCGTGATGGCGGCTGGCTGCTGCCTGGCGCGGTCATTGTGCTGGAAGAACGCGCCTCAGTTGCCGTGAATTGGCCGGACGGATTTGTGACTTTTGACCACCGCACCTATGGCGATACCCAGGTTAACCTGGCGCGATTTATGCCGGACACTTGATCCTTTGACTGGGGTGCGGCACACACCAGTCATGACAACACAAAAAAAAGTCGCGATCATTACGGGCGCTGGATCGGGCATCGGCCGCGCAGTAGCAGTGACGCTGCGCACAAACGGCTATGATGTGGTGCTGGCTGGCCGCAGAGAGGCTGAGCTCGATATGACCGCAGCAATCAAAACAGAAACCGGCGGACGCGCTTTGACAGTCGTCACCGATGTGACTGATCCAGCTTCTGTCACGGCACTGTTTGCCCAGGCAGACTATTGCTTCGGACGCCTCGACGTCTTGTTCAACAACGCCGGTACGGCTGCACCCGCCTTGCCACTCGACGAGTTGACCTTTGCGCAGTGGAAGGCCGTGGTCGATGTCAATCTGAACGGAGCCTTCTTGTGTGCCCAAGCTGCTATGCGGGCTATGAAGACCCAGACCCCGCGGGGCGGCCGCATAATCAATAATGGCTCAATTTCAGCCGCTTCGCCGCGGCCCTTGTCGGCGCCCTACACTGCGACCAAACATGCCATGACCGGACTCACCAAATCGATTTCACTGGATGGGCGTGCCGATGATATCGCGTGCTCGCAAATTGATATCGGCAATGCCGAAACAGAGCTGACCAAGCGGATGGCGGCAGGCATCATGCAGGCAAACGGTACGTTCATGGCGGAGCCGCGCATAGATGTTCAGCTTGTGGCGGACGCCGTTCTTTATATGGCCAACCTGCCGCTATCGGCCAATGTGCAGTTCATGACGCTGATGGCCACCAAGATGCCGCTCATCGGACGGGGCTAGAGCCAGATCGTTTGAGATGCGAACACCTCGTGCGAACATTGAGAACGTCAATCAGACTCTAAAACAGAAGTTTAAAGAGCGTTCGCACCATAGGTTTCCGATACCATCAAGAGCGAGCGCGCTTTAACTCTCTCCGCCACCAACCCAGAATTTTCGCCACAGAGCCGCCGGCCCCAAACTTTCGGCAAAGGCGCGGTGCGCATCCTCCTCAGCAGCCGAAAGGCGGGACGGCAACGGTGTGGGCCGTACCATAGCTTGCACCTTACCGCGCTTCTTCTGCGAACTATCGGCTTGCCCGCTCTTGGCCAGACCGAGCATTGCCTGGCGTTCGCCGAGCAGTTCGACGTAAACCTTTGCCAGTAGCTCACTATCGACCAGCGCACCGTGCTTGGTGCGCTTGGTGCTGTCGATAGCGTAGCGCTTGCACAGCGCATCAAGATTGTTGGGACCGGCAGGATGCTTGCGCCGTGCAAGCTGCAGCGTATCGACCACGCGGTCCATGTTGATCTTGGGCTTTTTCAGCCGCAATAGTTCGGCGTTGAGAAATCCAATATCGAAAGTGGCATTGTGGATAACGAGCATGTCCTCACCGATAAAAGCGAGGAAGTCGTCGGCCACCGCCGAGAACAAGGGCTTATTGAGGAGAAACTCCGTCGTAATTCCATGCACCGCCTGAGCCTCGGCCGGCACATCCCGCTCGGGATTGATAAAGCGGTGGAACTCAATACCCGTCGGACTGCGATTGAATAACTCTATGCAGCCGATCTCGATCAGGCGATCGCCCCTAACCGGATCGAGCCCGGTTGTTTCGGTGTCGAGTACGATTTCGCGAGACATTTATGTTTTCCAGTCGCGATCAAAGGCTAGGGCTGGCCATCCGCTCAGCTTGGCGATGATTATATCGGTCTGAGTGTGGGTCTTGGCGATCGTCCCGCCGGTGTCCACAACGAAATCGGCACGCCGGAGTTTTTCTGAATCAGGCATCTGCCGGGCCAGCAGATCTTCCAATCGTGTTTCCGTCATACCGTCTCGTTCCAAAACCCGGCGGCGCTGCACCTCAATGGGAGCACTGACGACAATCACAGCATCCATTTTTTTCTCGTTGCCGCCCTCGAATAGTAGAGGAATTTCGAGAACTGAAATCTTATCACCCCGCAATTTCGCCGCGCGCAAGAAATCGCGCTCCGCTACCCATACCAGGGGATGCACGATCGCTTCGAGCCGCTTGAAGCTAGAGGGATCAGATCCGAGCGCCTGTGCCAGCCGCGAGCGATCAACAACACCTGACATGACAGTGCCAGGAAACGCGAGGCCAATAGTTTGAGCGGCAGGACCTTGATAAAGTTTGTGGACTTCGGCATCGGCATCAAAGACGGCAATACCGCGTTGACGCAAATGCGCCGCCACCGCAGATTTACCCATTCCAATTGATCCAGTCAGACCGATAACGAGCATCAGCGGCCCTCGATCTCGCGCGCGATCAGTTGGTATAGTTCGCCCGTTATTTGCGGCGTAACCCCGAACCAGGTTTCAAATCCCGGTGCCGCCTGATGCAGCAGCATACCCAGCCCATCGAGCGTGCGCAGGCCTCTTGACCGGGCACGCGCCAAAAGCGCTGTTTCAAGAGGAACGTAAACGATATCCGACACGATGCAGTGCGCCTCGAGCTGGCCAGCGTCGATGCCGGTCTCGCCCTCTCCTTTCATGCCTAGTGTCGTAGTGTTGACGAGAACGCAAGCTGTGGCCGACCCTGTATTTCGCTCAGCCCAGTCGCACGCCCTCACACGCGGTCCAAACTGGCGCACCAGATCAAGGGCGCGATCAGCCGAGCGATTGAAGACACGCACCTCGCTGACACCGGCATTAAGAAACCCATAAACGATGGCGCGCGCAGCACCTCCTGCACCCAGAACGCTGACCGGCGCATTGGGCCGCTGCCAATCGGGATAGCGGC
>JBEBJD010000109.1:0-5248 GCA_040080075.1 Hyphomicrobium sp.
AAATTCAGCACGGCCCTGACCGGCGGTCCAAAGCGGAAGAGACGATGTTCGACGTAAGCTGGAGCGAGCTTCTAATCCTGGCCATCGTCACCCTTGTTTTCGTGGGTCCAAAAGAGCTGCCCGTGTTCCTGGGAACACTCGGGCGTTACGCTGGCATGGTGCGCAAGCAGGCCGGCGAGTTCCGCCGCCATTTCGATGATGCCATGCGCGAAGCCGAACTCGATCAAATGCAAAAGGACGTCGAGACGTTGGCGCGGGATGTCAACGAAAGCGTCATGTCGGCGAGCCATGCTGCCGAGGCGGAAGTGAGCGGCGCCAAGGCATCACTGAACCGTGCGTTGCCGCCGTCTGATAGTACTGTGCCCCAAACTGTTACGGCTGCAACTGCCGAGGCGCCACAGATCACCCTTCCTTCGGCGCGGACGGCTGACGGGCATGGCTGATGTGACAAAAACCGAAGTGGACGTTACCGGGTCTGGCGTGGACGAAAACGCGAGGGACGGACAGGAACGCATTGATGCATCCAAAGCCCCGCTCATGGACCATTTGATTGAATTGCGGCAACGGCTGATCTGGTCGCTGGTAGCGTTTTTCGTCATGTTTCTGCTGTGCTTCTCAATGGCGCGCCACATCTACGATATTCTCGTGTGGCCCTATGTATGGGCCTCAGGCAACGAGCATGTCCGTCTCATCGCCACGCATTTTCTCGAACAGATCTTTACTCACCTGAAGCTGGCATTGTTCGGCGCCGCATTTCTATCGTTTCCAGTCGTCGCCACGCAGATCTATAAGTTTGTGGCGCCTGGACTTTACAAAAACGAGGAGCGCGCCTTCCTGCCGTATTTGATTGCAACGCCGTTGCTGTTCTTGGCCGGGGCGTGCGTCGTCTACTTCGTGGCCATGCCGATCCTCATCAAGTTCTCGATGGGTCTTGCTGCCTCGGCCAGCGCCGCGGGTCCTGCAACCATCGAGTTGATGCCAAAAGTTTCCGAATATCTCGACCTCATCATGACTCTGATCTTCGGTTTTGGCATTTGCTTTCAATTGCCGGTGATCTTGACGCTTCTTGCCCACGCCGGTTTTGTTACGGCGGCATCGCTACGTAGCGGACGGCGCTTTGCTATCGTCGGGATTTTCGCCGTATCGGCTATTCTGACGCCGCCTGATGCACTCAGCATGATCATCATGGCTCTGCCAACAGTGCTACTGTACGAAGCTTCTATTCTCGCCGTAGATTGGGTCGAAAAGCGAGACGCAAAGGCGAAGGCTGGCGCGGGGACTGTCTAGAGTGCTTTGCGATCCGATGGAATCGGACCGGCGATCTAGCTTATTGTTTTGCCGGGCTTCTTTTCGGAAAACCGCTTCACACTTTTCCGGAAGCATTCTAACGGGTGGTGCCTTAAGGGGCCGCGCCAAACGCTGCGAGTTGAGGGGGATACGATGACCGATTGGACTGAAGGGTACCGGGCCGACATTGATTATACGTATGGCTATTACGGCGAACTCAATCCGTTGCGTGCGGACCTTGCCTTGTTGGCCGCTGGTATCGCACCGCCGCAGCCAGTGACCGCGTGCGAACTCGGGTTTGGGCAGGGGTTAAGTCTCAATTTGCATGCCGCCGCTTCTGGCGTGCAGTGGTTTGGTACCGACTTCAATCCGTCGCAGGCGGCGTTTGCCCAGCATCTGGCGAAGGCCTCAGGTGCCAAGCTCAGTGTGTTCGATGAGGCATTCGAGCAATTTTGTCTGCGCAGCGACCTGCCTGATTTCGATTATATCGGTGTACACGGCATCTGGAGCTGGATCTCCGATCACAACCGCAAGGTGATGACAGATTTTCTACGCCGTAAGCTGAAGGTCGGCGGCGTGCTTTATATGAGCTACAACACCATGCCGGGATGGGCAGTTATGGTGCCGGTCCGGCATTTATTGACCCAGCATGCGGAAGTCATGGCCGCTCATGGCCGCGGCATCACATCCCGAATTGAGGCGGCCCTTGAATTTTCCGACAAGCTATTGGCACTCAATCCGGCTTATGCACGCCTCAACCCATCGGTCGCCGAGCGATTGAAAAAGATCAAGGGGCAGAATCGTCACTACGTGGCCCACGAGTATTTTAATCAAGATTGGCAGCCGATGTCCTTTGCCGACATGGCGGGCTGGCTGGAGCCGGCCAAACTCAGCTATGCGTGTTCCGCCAATCCACTCGATAACGTCGATGCCGTCAACCTGACGCGCGACGCACAAGCCTTTCTCAAGGACATTCCAGATCCGATGTTTCGCGAGACCACGCGCGATTTCATAGTCAATCAGCAATTCCGGCGCGACTATTGGATAAAGGGCGTGCGCCGTTTGCCAACGCTGGAGCAGGCCGAAGGGCTGCGGCGCTTGCGCTATATTCTTTTAACGCCGCGAGACGAGGTCACGCTGAAGGCACCAGGTGCTATGGGCGAGGCTACCATGTCGGACGCTATTTACCCGCATATCCTTGATGCACTCGCCGATCAGAAGCCGCATTCGGTGGGCGAAATTGAAAAAGCCGTGAAGGCAAAATCAGTCACCCTTGCGCAAGTCATCGAAGCCATCATGGTGCTGACTGGAAAGGGCGATGCCGTACTGGTGCAGAACGATGCGCTGGCATCATCGGCGCGCAAGGCTTGTAATAGTCTTAACAGCCATCTGACCAGCATGGCGCGCGGATCGGCTGCCATCAATTATCTCGCCAGCCCTTTGACGGGTGGCGGCATCGCCGTCGAACGCTTGCAGCAATTATTCCTGCTCGCCATTGCCGGTGGTGCCAAGACACCCGCCGACTGGGCCAAGGCGGCATGGGGTTTGCTGTCGGTTCAAGGTCAGCGCGTCATGAAAGATGGCAAAGCTCTTGAGGGCGATGCGGCCAACCTGGCCGAGATTGAAAGCCGCGCCCAAGATTTCGCCAAGAAGCGCTTGCCACTGTTGAAGACGCTAATGGTGGCGTGAGGGAGTAGGGCTTGAGAAAAGGTAACCGGCAGGAACGGGGCCTTGAAATTTGCCGTCCTCGGGCCAAGCGCGAAGCGCGTCTTCGACATGACTCCCGAGGATGGCACCTGAACGGTTGGTATCACTTGAGATCTTGTGTTTTCCTGTGTGGATTGCCGCCCCTTGTGGACCGCGCAGATGTGCTGGCCTATATGACGTTCAACACTTCCCGACCAACTCCAGGAAAGCATTGCCGTGTTCGACATTAAATGGATCAGAGATAACCCAGCCGCATTTGACGCGGGCTTGAAAAGGCGCGGGCTGGAGGCGCTATCCGCAGGACTGCTCAAGCAGGACGAGGCCCGTCGCGCTATTCTCACGACTCTGCAGGACGCCCAGGGCCGCCGCAACACGGCATCCAAGGAAATCGGCAAAGCCAAGGCCGCTAAGGACGAGGTAACCGCCGCAAAGCTCATGGCCGAAGTGGCCGAGACCAAAGAGATCATCGCCAAGGGCGAAGAAGACGAACGCCAGATCGATGCCGAAATCGAAAAAGCGCTGGCGGTTATCCCGAACCTGCCGCGCGATGACGTGCCGTTGGGGACGGACGAGCACGGTAACAAAGAAGTGCGCAAGGTGGGTACGCCGCCCAAACTTGGCTTCACGCCTAAGCAGCATTTTGAAATCGGCGAAGCGCTCGGCCTCATGGACTTCGAGGCGGCGTCGAAAATATCCGGCGCGCGCTTTGTCATTTTGAAGGGCGCTCTGGCGCGGCTTGAACGCGCCATCGGCTCCTTCATGCTCGACCTGCATACGAGTGCCGAAAAGGATGGTCTTGGCGGTTATACCGAACACAACCCGCCGCTCTTGGTGAAAGATCATGCCGCGTATGGTACGGGTAATTTGCCGAAGTTCGCGGAGGACTTGTTTCAAACGACAAATGGATTCTGGCTCATCCCCACGGCCGAAGTTCCGCTCACCAATATCGTGCGCGAACAAATTCTCGATGAAGACAAGCTGCCGATGCGCATGACGGCGTGGACGCCATGCTTCCGCTCGGAAGCCGGTGCTGCCGGTAAAGATACGCGCGGCATGATCCGGCAGCATCAGTTCTCGAAGGTCGAACTGGTGTCGATCACCACGCCGGAGACGTCTTTGCAAGAACACGAGCGCATGACCGCATGCGCCGAAGAAGTGCTGAAGCGTTTAGGTCTGGCCTATCGCACGATGCTCTTATGCACAGGCGACATGGGCTTTGCCTCTCAGAAAACCTACGATATCGAAGTCTGGCTGCCGGGCCAGGACACCTATCGCGAAATCTCGTCGTGCTCGGTGTGCGGCGATTTCCAGGCCCGGAGGATGGGCGCGCGTTACCGGCCCAAGGGGTCCAAGGACATCCGTTACGTGCACACTCTAAATGGCTCGGGCCTCGCCGTAGGCCGCACGCTGGTCGCGGTTCTTGAAAATTACCAGCAGGCCGATGGGTCGGTTGTCATTCCAGATGCGTTGAAGCCCTATATGGGTGGTATGGAAAGAATAGTGAAGGCGTGAGCCAGGCAGTTGCCACGAGTTCCTTATTGAAGCACTCACTCCAGACAACTGACCATCTCAATAGACGGTGAGACCAAAAACAAAAAATGCGTATTCTTATTACCAACGATGACGGCGCGGGCGCTCATGGTCTGTCGGCCCTGCATCGTATTGCCAAAGCCTTGACCGATGATGTGTGGATTGTGGCGCCGGAAATGAATCAATCAGGCGCCTCGCATGCGCTGACCCTTCAGGTGCCGTTGCGCTTCCGCGAAATTGGCGAGCGCGCGTTTGCCGTGCGCGGCACACCGGCCGATTGCGTCATCATGGGCGTGCGCCATGTGCTGAAAGACAATCCGCCTGATCTGGTTTTGTCGGGGGTTAATCACGGCGCCAACCTCGCCGAAGACGTCACCTACTCGGGCACCATCGCCGGTGCCATGGAGGGGACGCTGCTGGGCATCCGTTCGATTGCCATGAGCCTGACGACGGGCTTTGACCCGGACGGCCGCGAGCACTGGCAAACACCGCTCGAACACGGGCCCGGGCTTGTCACCAAGTTGCTCGAAGCCAATTGGGCGCCGGGTACGCTAATGAATGTGAATTTCCCCGATGCCGCGCCCGATCGGGTTAACGGCATTGCCATCACCTATCAGGGACGACGAGATCAGGGCGGGCTGCATCTCGAACAGCGCAAGGATACCTGGGGCGATCCCTATTTTTGGGTCGGATTCGAGCGCCGCCGGTCGGACCCACCCGCCGG
>JBEBJD010000148.1:0-5245 GCA_040080075.1 Hyphomicrobium sp.
GGGCGTTGTCGTCGAAACTTTCGGCGAAGTAGTCGGCAATGGTGCGCCGTGCCCCGCGCGCGGTGACCCAGCCCTCCCCGCCCAACAAAATCATTGACGAATTGCACTGTGAGTCGAGATCGAGAATAAGTACCCTTTTTGATCCCCAGACCGAGAACGCCTGCGCCAGCATCACGGCCACGGTCGACTTGCCAACCCCGCCTTTGCGGTTTGCGACCGCCAGAAAAGTAGCCATATTTTCCGTTTCCTAGAACTTCTGTCGGCCTCTGCGGGGCCCTTGCATAAGTGTGCCGCTACAATGACCAATTGCGCGGTCACGAGCAAGTGCGCAGGCGCATACAAGCGTCCGTGCAGGTTAACGGCAAAATCATGCCCGGTGCTGTGAACGGGCCAGGACCGGATAAGGTGCCCCCGGGTTGTAAGGTGCCGTTACACTATGTGAAGCGTGACCGCTGGGGGCGGGGAGCATATACAGTATGTGAGATTCGCAGGCCGGGCGGGTTATAGCCTCCAGGCAGTCAACCACACCGCCGTGATCTATTGAGGGTTCCATATGACGCGCCGTTATTTCGGGACGGATGGCATTCGCGGATTGTCCAACCGCCACCCGATGACATCGGAAATTGCCATGAAAGTCGGCATGGCAGCCGGTCGCTTGTTTCAGAGCGGGAGCCACCGCCACCGGGTGGTGATCGGCAAGGATACGCGACTATCGGGATATATGCTCGAAGCGGCACTTATGTCTGGGTTCACCGCTGTTGGCATGGATGTGTTTCTACTCGGTCCGATGCCAACTCCGGCCGTTGCCATGCTGACGCGCTCGCTGCGAGCCGATATCGGCGTTATGATTTCCGCCTCGCACAATCGCTACGATGATAATGGCATCAAATTGTTTGATCCCGATGGCTACAAACTCTCTGACGACGTCGAACGCGAGATGGAATTGCTCATCGATAGCGACACATCGAGCATGCTCGCCGCACCCGACAGCATCGGCCGCGCCACGCGCGTCGAAAGTGCGCAAGAGCGCTACATTGAATTTGCCAAGCGCACGCTGCCCAAGAACTTGAAATTGACCGGACTGCGTATCGTCATCGATTGCGCCAACGGCGCCTCCTACAAAGTGGCACCTGAGGCGTTGTGGGAGCTGGGCGCGGAAGTGATCAAAATCGGCGTTGAACCCAACGGCCGCAATATCAATCACAAGTGTGGTTCAACGGCGCCTGAAGCACTGGTCGAGAAGGTGCGCGAAGTGCGTGCCGATATCGGTATCGCGCTTGATGGCGACGCCGACCGTGTCGTCATCGTCGATGAAAAAGGCAATATCGTTGATGGCGATCAGTTGCTGGCAGTTATTGCCGAGAGCTGGCACCGGCGCGGAAAACTTGCGGCCGGCGGCATCGTCGCCACCGTCATGAGCAACCTGGGGCTCGAGCGGCATTTGAAAACGCTTGGCCTGTCGATGGTGCGTACCCCCGTCGGCGATCGCTATGTCACCGAATACATGCGCAAGCACGGCTACAATGTCGGCGGCGAACAATCGGGGCATATCGTTCTGTCAGAATTCACGACCACGGGCGATGGCCTAGTATCCGCCTTGCAGGTCCTGGCCTGTGCGGTGGCGACCGGTAAACCGGTCTCTGAGGTGTGTGCGAAGTTCACGCCATTGCCGCAAATTCTACAGAACGTGCGTTATGAAAAGGGCCAGCCGCTGCAAGATGCCAAGGTGCTGAAGGCAATCGAGGGCGCCAAGTCGAAACTTGGAGAGGGTGGGCGTTTGGTTATCCGGCCATCGGGCACGGAGCCGGTTATTCGCGTCATGGCCGAGCACGATAACGAGCAACTCGTCAGCGGAGTGGTCGGTGATATCGTGGCCGCGGTGAAGGCAGCCGCACAGGCCGCGTAGGGCGCTTCTATAACAAGCGGCCGCCCGCTAGCCAAATTCCGCCGAAAACAATGAGCTTTGCTGCTATGAGGCATGCGAAGGCCCGGGCCCAAGGATTTGCCACCAATATGGCGGCGGGCGCATCCGCATATTCTTCCGCTGGTTTTTTTCCAGTTACCATCGCCTGTATCAGGGGCTCTTTTTTTAGCAGGCCATAAAGTACGTTGGCGGCAATGTGCAGTCCAATGAGTGGCAGCAGCACAAAGTGGAATATAAAATCATGCCGTCGCGTGGCTTCCTTGGTGACTGCCTCGCTGATGAGGCGGTGCAACGGTCCCCCCGTTAGGTCGTTGTCGTCGACGGCGAACAATCCCAGCCCCGCCTGCACGAACAGTATGGCCAACAATCCGATTATCATCAGACTGCCGAGCGGATTGTGACCGAGGTAGCGCGGCGCCGTTCCGGCCCACGTCAGCCGGGCATGGCGCCAAGCGCTGGCAGGCGAAGGGGCAAACTCTGCAAAGCGTGCCGTTGACGAGCCAAACACACCCCACAACAACCTCCAGACCAGAACCACCAGAACCGCGAGCCCATTCCAGCGATGCCATACGAGAAGGCCGTCATCGATATCTTCGGCAAATTCGAAGCTGACCCATCCGGCAATAGTGAGAGCGAACAGCAGCCAATGGAACACGCGCGTTGGGCCGTCCCACGCCGCCACAGTGCGCGTAGCGTGTGCCACCGTGGCCCCTGATGGGTGGCGGATTGGCAAGGGACAGCCTTACGACTTTTCTTTTTCCTTGCGGTACTTTTTGTGGCAACCGCTGCAGTTGCCCATCACGTCCTTGAACGGGGCTTGGAAAGTGTCCTCATCGGTGATAGCCGCTGCAGCCTTCTTGGCATCCTCACCGAGTTTCTTGAAGCGGCTTTCCACGTCTGCCTTATTTTCCCAGATGGCGGCCAGCGCTTCGGTGTCTTCGCCCGTTTTGCTGTCGGCGGGGAACAGAGCGGGCAGTAGAGCTGCCTTTTCCTGAATGACTTTGAGGGCTGACTGAACCTTGGCGAGATCGAAGTCTTCGTCACCTTTGAACATTTTGACCGGTTCTTTTACGGCCTTGCCCATGGCTTCAAGATGATCCTGACGCTCCTTGATAACGGCCACGTTCTGGGCAATGGCGGCCGTCATCGTGCAAACGGTCACGGTGGCAAATGCCAATCCTATTCTGGGCAACATGCTGCTTCTCCACTGACTCGTGATTGGTTCGGGCGTGCGTAGAGTTGAAGGCTGGCAGGGCTGACAGGGGCCTGTCAACCGGGTGTTAAATATCCTCCGCACAGAGGTGGAGATTGCCGCGCTCAATCCTCCGGCCTCCACCACTCTCGCTAAAGTCGCCGGTTGGTGCGTCCATGTTGTGACCCTGCGGCGCCAAACAATCGTTTGTGGCTGGGCAATTCCCCATTCATGGTTAGCCTTGAATGAGAACAAAACATGATTTACAGACGAGAACAAAGATGGTACACAGGAATCACGGGGGTCGAAATTGATGACCTGCAACTCATGCCATAAGGTGTGCCATGACCAAGCCAGAGCTTCGAGTCGTCGACGGGGGAAATATGGACAAGAAACAAGCGCTGGAAGCAGCGTTGGCGCAAATCGACAAGAATTTCGGCAAGGGCTCAATCATGCGATTGGGCGCCAACGACAGGTCGCATGATATTGAGGCCATCTCAACGGGCTCGCTCGGGCTCGACATTGCGCTGGGCATCGGCGGTCTACCCAAGGGCCGTGTCGTTGAGATCTATGGCCCGGAGTCGTCGGGCAAGACCACGCTGACATTGCAAGTAATTGCGGAAGCCCAGAAGAAGGGCGGCATCTGCGCCTTCATCGACGCCGAACATGCGCTGGACCCAGTCTATGCGCGCAAACTTGGTGTCAAGGTCGAGGACCTTCTTATTTCGCAGCCCGACACGGGCGAACAGGCACTCGAAATTGCCGATACACTGGTGCGCTCGGGTGCGGTGGATGTGCTGGTGGTCGACTCGGTTGCGGCCCTGACACCCAAAGCCGAACTCGAAGGCGAGATGGGCGATAGCCTACCGGGTCTTCAGGCCCGCCTGATGAGCCAAGCTCTGCGCAAATTGACCGGCTCGATTTCAAAATCGGGAACCATGGTCATCTTCATCAATCAAATCCGTATGAAAATCGGGGTTATGTTCGGCAACCCGGAAACAACGACGGGCGGCAACGCCCTCAAATTCTATGCCTCAGTGCGCCTCGATATCCGCCGGATCGGTTCGATCAAGGCTCAGGAGGAAGCGATTGGCAACCAGACCCGGGTCAAGGTCGTCAAGAACAAGGTGGCACCACCGTTCAAGCAGGTTGAGTTTGATATCATGTATGGTGAGGGGATCTCGAAGGTGGGCGAACTCGTCGATCTCGGCGTCAAGGCTGGCATTGTCGAGAAATCAGGCGCGTGGATGTCATACGAGGGACAGCGCATCGGGCAGGGGCGTGAGAACACCAAGCAGTTCTTGAAAGACAACCCCAAAATTGCCAACGCTATCGAAAAAGCCATTCGTGCCAACGCCGGTTTGATCGTCGACAAAATGCTCGTCGATCCAGCCTCGAGTGAAGATGACGGTGAAACTCCCGACGAAGATGGCGTGCTGCCTGATGTCGAGGAGGCGCCCAAGAAGAGTGCCCGGGGCAAGAAATAGCCGGCACAATATAGACGGGTGGTCTGACGGTCTGTCAGCCTGGCTGGTGATGGTGTGAACCCTGTAAATCGGGGGTCGCAAGGCAAATAGATGTGAGCAAGGTGGCGGGGTGCGACAGCTTCTCGCCGCTTTTGCATTGTGGACACCGGTCCAGGGGGCATGCGCCTTGTGGACATGTCAAACGGGCCTCGGCTACAACGGCGCGGATTAAGACACCCTCCCGCAAGCGGACACCCTAATGACCGGCGTCAACGACATTAGATCGGCATTTCTCAACTACTTCCGAAAGGAGGGGCATGAGATCGTTTCCTCTTCGCCGCTGGTGCCGCGCAACGACCCGACGTTGATGTTCACCAACGCCGGCATGGTGCAGTTCAAGAATGTGTTCACGGGTCAGGAGCAGCGGTCTTATTCAACGGCGGCCACCTCGCAAAAATGCGTGCGGGCCGGCGGGAAACACAACGACCTCGATAACGTTGGCTACACCGCGCGCCATCACACCTTCTTTGAAATGCTCGGCAACTTCTCGTTTGGCGACTACTTTAAAGAGCGCGCCATCGAGCTGGCTTGGAACCTGATCACCAAGGAATATGGTCTCGATCCCAAGCGCTTGCTGGTCACCGTCTATCACGAGGATGAAGA
>JBEBJD010000317.1:0-5218 GCA_040080075.1 Hyphomicrobium sp.
CAAGCCCGAGCTCGAAATTTACGCCGACGATGTGGTGTGCGGGCACGGCACCACGTCCATGGAACTGGATGATGACCTGCTGTTTTATTGCCAGTCGCGTGGCATTCCGGCGCCCGAGGCTCGCACACTGCTGATCGAATCCTTTATTGGTGAGGTAATCGACAAGGCCGGGAACGAGGCCTTGCGTGAAATACTGATGGGTAAAGCCCGCGCCTGGTTGAACGCAATCACTTTGTAAAACCAGGCTTTTGAGGACGGATAGGACCATGGCAATCGCGGCGCGCACAACCGCACCCTTGACTGAGAGCTTTGGCGGCGGGGCGTTTGACGTCGAGCGCATCCGCGCCGATTTTCCAATTCTGTTCCGTGAAATTTATGGCAAGCCGCTTGTCTACCTGGATAACGGTGCGTCGGCACAAAAGCCGCTGACGGTTCTCGAAGCCATGGATCACGCCTACCGGTTCGAGTATGCGAATGTGCATCGTGGCCTGCATTACCTCTCCAACATCGCAACACAGCGTTTTGAGGATGCACGCGAGATCACCCGGCGCTTTTTGAATGCGCCCAGCACCGGCGAGATCATCTTCACGCGCAACGCCACCGACGCCATAAATCTGGTCGCCAGTTCCTACGGCGCCATGGCAATTGGCGAGGGCGACGAAATCGTGCTCTCGATCATGGAGCATCACTCCAACATTGTGCCCTGGCATTTCCACCGCGAACGCAAAGGTGCCGTACTCAAGTGGGCGCCGGTCGCCGATAACGGCGAATTCCTGCTCGATGCCTTCGAACGGCTGTTGACGCCGCGCACCAAGATGGTCGCCATCACGCATATGTCCAATGTGCTGGGCACGGTGGTCCCCGTGAAAGAGGTCATCAAGCTCGCGCACGCACGCGGTATCCCGGTCCTTGTCGACGGCAGTCAGGCCAGCGTCCACATGCCGGTCGATGTGCAAGACCTCGACGCAGATTTTTATGTGCTGACGGGTCACAAGGTCTACGGACCGTCCGGCATTGGTGTTCTTTATGCCAAGAAAAAACATCTCGATGCGATGCCACCCTATGCAGGCGGCGGTGAGATGATTGATATCGTGCAGGTGGATCGAATTACTTATGCGAAAACGCCCCACAAATTCGAGGCCGGCACGCCCGCCATTGTCGAGGCCGTGGGCCTAGGCGCAGCGCTGGGATATATGATGCAGATCGGCCGCGATGCTATTGCCAAGCACGAAGCGGAACTATCGGCTTACGCCCATTCCAAAATGGCGGAACTGCCCTGGCTCAAGATTCATGGGACTGCGCCTGGAAAAGGCGCCATCATCTCGTTCAGCATCGATGGGCTGCATCCGCACGACATCTCTACCATTATTGATCGTTCTGGCATTGCCGTGCGGGCTGGGCATCATTGCGCCCAACCCCTGATGGAGCGCCTGGGAGTTACGTCTACGTGCCGCGCATCTTTTGCGATGTACAATACGAAGGCTGAGGTGGATGCTTTAGTTGCGTCGCTGATCCGGGCGCGCGAATTTTTTGGCTGAGCCCGCTCTCACCTGCGCCTCCGATGACGCAAAAGGGCGTCGGGGCAGATACAAGACGCGGTATTGGAGTTAAAGAACATGGACGGCAAACCTTTGGAAAGCGATCCTGCAATTGCGGGTTTGCCAGTTTCCGTTGAACCGCGCGAGAGTGACGCTCCCGCTGCGCCGGTTGCTGCCGATTACATCTCCGCAGCTGAGCCCACGATCTCGCAAGGCGGCACACCTTTCGAAGGCTCGGCGCTGTCCGCTGAAGAACTCGACCGCCTGACGGCCGACATCATCGCCGCGCTCAAGACGGTCTACGATCCTGAAATCCCATCCGATATTTACGAACTCGGACTGATCTACAAAATTGACGTCAGCGACAACCATGAAGTGACCATCGACATGACGCTGACAGCACCAGGCTGTCCGGTGGCGGGTGAAATGCCAATCTGGGTTGAGAATGCTGTCAACACGGTGGCTGGAATATCTGGCACCAAGGTCAACATCGTTTTCGACCCGCCCTGGACCCAGGCGCGGATGTCCGATGAAGCAAAACTGGCTGTTGGGATGTTCTAATGAAATGGCGCTGTCCGTGTTAGACTCGCCATGACCACCTGTTCGATCCTGCTTGACGAGATAGGTAACTGCCAGCTTTGTGCCGCCCATCTGCCGCTCGGCCCCCGGCCGGTTTTGCAGGCGGGGCCGCGTGCGCGCATTCTGATTGCCGGCCAGGCGCCCGGCCGCAAAGTTCACGAGACAGGTTTGCCGTTTAACGATCCAAGCGGTGACCGCCTGCGCCACTGGCTCGGAGTTACGCGCGGGCAATTCTACGATCCGGACTTGTTTGCTCTTGTGCCGATGGGTTTCTGCTACCCCGGAACCGGCAAAGGTGGCGATCTGCCGCCCAGGCCGGAATGCGCGCTCCACTGGCGAGCCAAGGTCTTGAGCAGTATGCTCCAGCTTCGATTGACCTTACTGCTTGGCCAGTATGCTCAGGCTTGGCATCTCAAGGGACAGCAGCACAGAACGCTTACTGCAACGGTTGCCGCGTGGCGGGACTTTCTTCCAGGTAACGTGCTGCCTCTACCGCATCCAAGCCCGCGCAACATTGGCTGGTTCAAATCCAATCCATGGTTCGAAGCCGAACTCGTGCCGGTGGTACGCCAAAAAGCTGCCGAAGCGATGCTCTAACCGCCAGTGCTCCAAGTGAAGGGCTAGGGTACCGCCGTGCCACCGGCCAAAGCCTCAATACGCCTGATCAGACTTGAAGAGGCTCGCTGGCGTTTGGGTGAGAATGTAGAGGTCAAGCAGTAATGACCAGTTCTCGATGTAATAGAGGTCGTGCTCAACGCGCTTTTCTATTTTTTCGGGCGTGTCGGTTTCGCCGCGCCAGCCATTGATCTGCGCCCAGCCGGTGATGCCGGGTTTGACCTTGTGGCGCGCGAAATAGCCGTCGACGACCGCATCGTAAAGCTGATCAGCGGCCTTAGCTTCCAGCGCGTGCGGGCGAGGGCCCACCAGCGACAGTTCGCCGCCAACGACATTGAAGAGTTGCGGCAGCTCGTCCAGGCTGGTGCGGCGGATGAAGCGGCCGACGCGAGTCACACGGCTGTCGTTGCGCGTCACCAGACGCCGGGCATCGGCGTCACACTTCTCGCTATACATCGAGCGGAACTTCCAGACTTCGATCAGCTCGTTGTTAAAGCCGTAGCGCTTCTGACGGAAGAACACGGGACCCTTGGTGTCGATCTTAATAGCAGCCGCTATGCCCAACATCACAGGTGCCAGTAAGACCAACGCCATGCCCGCAACCAGTTTGTCGAATGCCCACTTTACAACAGTGCCCCAGCCGGTGATCGGCTTGTCGTAAAGGTCGATCATGGCAATAGTGCCGACATGGCTGTAGGTGCGGGGCGAAAAGCGGATGGCCGTTGCCTTGGCAGGAAGCTTGACGTCGGCGGGCAGCACCGACAATTGGCGCACGACAGTTGATAGCCGCTGCTCGGCGGCGAACGGCAAAGCCACGATGACAAGATCAACCCGTGTCGAGCGGCAGAAATTGACGAGGGCGTCGAGCCCGCCCAGGTGTGGGTAGCCGCCGATACTGGCGGGCGTGCGAAGGCCGGCACGATCGTCGAATATGCCGGCTATGCGGATATCGACACCGGCATCGGCTTCGAGCTGGTGAATGACGTCGATGGAGACATCGCCCGCGCCGTAGATCACAGCCCGGCGGTTGAGACGGCCCTCACGGGCCCACTGCATAAGGCGGCGCGCCAGAAGGAGCCGTGCCATAGCCAGCATCACAAACCCGGTCGCAAACCACAGGCCAACCCAGCCGCGCGAGACTTCGGCACCATACTTCAGAAAGAAGAGTGCGGTTTCGAGGCACCCAAAGGCCAGCGCCCAGCCCATGGCAAAGCGCGGCAACTTTTGCAGCAATGCCGGCGCATTCCATGTTGAGTAGAGGCCAAGTCCTTCAAAGATCAGCACAGCCAGCAGGCTCGTGGCCGCGATGACCAAAAGATACGGCATGCTCCACACCGTGCCCGGCTCGGGGATGTAGGCCAATGCTACGGCAATTCCGCTGGCAGTTGCGCACACCAAGTCAAACAGCCGTGCGAAGCCGCCCAATACGCTCGGGGTGATGAAGCTGGTCTTAGCAGGCCCGTTAATGTCGGCAAGCCGCGGCCTCGGCTCTGCAAGGACAGAGGCTCTGGCGGGTGCGGAGGCTTTCAACAACATGAACTGGGGAACCGGTCAGAACTCGGAAGTTTAACGAGTTCTCAAAGAAGCACGGTTCATGCCAGGGACAGGCCCTAGCGGCAATCATTGTCTGTATAAGACCAAATAGCGTTAACGGGGCTGGTTTAGCAGTGATTGCGCAGAGCTTGCCGGTAGAAGTCTTCAACAGCGGCCGCCATAGCGGCAATGGTGAAACGTTCTGCAACGCGGTCTTTTAGACGCTGAGTAAGGACCTTGGAGGTCGCAGGTTCTTGCAGAACTGCCGTCATCGCTGAAACCAGCGCTGCAACGTCGTCGCAAGGCAATAGGGCGATGCCGGTATCGCCGGTGATTTCGGGTATGCCACCAACATTGGTGGAAATGAGCGGAATGCCGGCCGCAGCCGCTTCAAGCACGACGTAGGGAAAGCTTTCAGCGCGCGAAGGCACCACAAGGCATCGGCCAAGGGCAAGCGCTCTGGCGGCCGGCATGGCACCTGGAAAAGCCACGCTATCAATCAGTCCAAGCTGCCTTGCCTGTGCTTTGAGGGCCTCGCCGTCGGGTCCAGAACCGACAATGACGGCACTGACGGGGCGTTTCTGGGCGATGCGGGCGAGAGCCTCAAGAAGGACGTCAACGCCTTTGATGGCGCGCAATTCTCCGATGAAGAGAAAATCGGCCGCATCGGCATTGGGCACGTGGGTCTTGAAGTCGGTGGGCGCCAGACCGTTTGGAATAACGCGGGCAGGAACCTGTCCAATCCCGATCCGGTCATCGTAGACGCGCCGGGCGAATTCACTTTCAAAAATCAGCCCGCTCGTTAACCGGCCGAGAAGCTTCTCAAGTTTGAGGTAAATGCGGCCCTCGACACTGCCAGGCCGGTAATTGAGAGTACCGCCATGGGGGGTATAGAAAGTTACTGCCCGGTGTCCACCTTTCAACAGGGTGCGCCCTGCCAGCCGCGCATAGGC
>JBEBJD010000226.1:0-22247 GCA_040080075.1 Hyphomicrobium sp.
ACAGCCTCGGTCGTATTTGTAACGGCGAAGAATCGCAGCGGGCTATGCGGTCCCTGAGCCAGTTGCAGCAGGCCTAGAAAGGCACTCAGCACACCCGCAGCCAGCAGAATCAGGCTTATCGCCCGTCTGTCGCGATTGGCGAGATGCAGTGTACTCCAAAAAATAGCGAACAGCGGCAGCAGCGATAGCAGGCTGATCCACGTCGCGTGTGGCGAAACGCTGAGAGGGAGCCAAACCTGGGTGAAGCCCGCGGTGGAATGTGCTTCTCTGACAATTTTGAAATTGGGAATTCCAGCCAGCCACTCGGGCGGCAATGGAATTAGCTGAGACAACGGTACTGCGGCCATCAGCAACATGATGGCAAACGGCATCCGGGATGGCCTTGGCCCCTCTTGCGGCAATGAGGCTGCGGGCCGGGCCAATATCACAGCCATCAAGCAGATACTGGCGATCTGCAGAACGGTATCACCCAGATGACCCGCGAACGACGTGCCGCCGAGCACGAGGCATGCCGAAAACAGCAGTGCGCAGAGTTTGCCAAAATTGCTCAAACACAATCGACCGCGGAAAATGCAAACTTAAGTTTCACGGCCCCGCCAGTTGCTCAAGTCTTACGGACTAGCTGGGCTATCACCATCATCATTAGATGCCGCGACGGCGGCAATCACGCCGCCGGCAACGGCGACACCGGCAACCACCGGAACAACGACGTCACCACCAAGAGCCAAGGCTCCGGCCTGGCTAGGTGGTTGGGCCTGAACAGTTACGACCTCGCCTGCTTTGACTTCAACAACGTAGCCGTTTTCGTAGACAATCTGGCCTGTAGAATTCTTTCCAGCCATCACCTTATCACCTGAGGCAGCACCTGTGCCACCACCGGTGACTGGCTTAAATCCGCTGCCTCGATTGATCGAAATGTTACCCTCAATGGTGGTAACAGTGGCGGCTAAAGCCGCTCCGGATGCAGCTGCAAAGGCGAGTGCGGCCACTACGATCACCGAAACTCTCATCACGCAAACTCCCACTCGCAAACTAAATCGCGTCCGTCCTATCACAGAGCAAGTGAACATGGGAAGAGCGTAAGGTGCGCTAACAGATCATGCGTCGGCTGACTGGGGCAGAACAGCAACATCGGACTGCTTTTGCACCGGCTGCTGACTTAGGGTGACTGAAAAAGTGGCATTCCCCTACCCAATAGGCAGAGCGCAGATCTTATGCCATTCTCCACACATGATTGATCTGCATTGCCACATTCTCCCCGGCATTGATGATGGTGCACCCGATATCAGCGTGTCGCTGGAAATGGCGCGAGCGTCAGTTGCCGACGGCGTCAAGATGCTGGCCTGCACGCCCCACATATTGCCCGGGCTCTATCATAATACCGGCCCGCAGATCCGCGTTGCCGTGGCCCAACTTCAATCTGCACTAGACGCAGATGGCATTGATTTGAAATTGATTACCGGTGCCGACGCACACATCGTCCCCGACTTTGCAGGGCACCTTAAGTCGGGCCACCTCTTGTCGCTCGCCGACACCCGATACGTGCTGGTCGAACTTCCCCATCATGTCGCGCCCGCCCGCTTGGAGGATTGTTTCTTCCAGATCGCTCTTGCCGGATATGTCCCCATTTTGACCCACCCGGAACGCTGCACGTGGATCAAACAACACTATGAGACCCTTCGCAAATTGGTCCAAACTGGTGTTTGGATGCAGATCACCGCCGGATCCTTGACCGGAGCCTTTGGCGGTCAGGCGCGCTACTGGGGCGAACGCATGCTCGACGAAGGGCTAGTGCACATTCTTGCCACCGACGCTCACGATATCCGGCGACGCCCCCCCAACCTTTCTCGTGGCCGGGACCTCGCAGCCAAACGGTTGGGAGATGCTGAAGCTCAGCACTTAGTTGTAACGAGACCAAAAGGTGTAGTAGAGAATATCAGCCCAGCTCTTTTGCCGGCGCCGGCGTCGAGTAGTGCGTGGCCAGAGGTGAGTAATGCGGAAAATTCTTCAAGGTCTCAACGGCGTCGCGGGCCGAATGATGATGACTTGCAGGGACGTGATTCCCCGGCCAGCAGCAGCGTTTTGCGCAGTGTCACTAGCCGGTTGCGCCGCATCTTTAACACCTGAAATGCAGGCGGGCTTCGCTTCGCCCGATCAAAAATCAGGGGCAGGTGCCAGCGCCGTTCTGACCTCAGGCGGCTCCGGTACCCCGGTAGCAGACGGTAATGGGCAGGCGAAGAAGGCCGCTGAAATATTGACGTCGAGTGCGACGCCAGGCAGCACAGGATATAAAATAGGCCCCCTCGACGTGCTCGATGTGTCGGTCTTCAAGGTTCCAGAATTGTCCAAAAGCGTGCAAGTGGCTGAAACAGGAAGCATAAACCTTCCACTAGTTGGGGAAGTTCCTGCAGCCGGTAAAACTGCCCAGCAAGTGGAGCGGGACCTGACAGCAAAACTCGGGGCAAAATATCTGCAATCGCCGCAGGTCACTGTCTACGTCAAAGAATACAACAGCCAGCGTGTCACCGTTGAAGGTGCTGTCAAAAAGCCTGGCGTCTACCCCATTCGCGGCAACAGTTCTCTTTTGCAGTTTGTTGCGACCGCTGAAGGCTTCGATGCGAATGCGGATTCGTCTGTCGTGATATTCCGGACCGTGAACGGCAAGCGGACGGCCGCAAAATTCGACGTCAGTGAAATCAGGACCGGCCAGGCTCAAGATCCGGCAGTCCAGTCCGGCGATGTAATCGTCGCTGGATCGTCGGCGATGAAAGAGACCTTCAACGGCTTACTCAAAGTCTTGCCGATTGCCGGCACCTTTGCGCTGCTCTGATTGCCCCTTGTCTTCCCTTTAACCTCCGACGGCATCAGTGTACCGGGAAAACAATGAGCGGACCATCTTCTGAGGATAGTTCGACGGGGGGAAAGCTTGTCCCGGCTGGTCAAGGCGGCGTTCCGGCATTTCGTGATCCCTATAGTCCGATCGGGGGCTACGGAGCGCAGCCATCATACGATGGGGCCACATCGGACTTCTCATTCAACTTTTTCGAATACTGGCGCATCTTCTCCAAGCGCAAATGGCTCATCCTCAGTATCGTTTCGGCGGTTGTTGCCTTAGGTGCGGTGCGCACCCTCTTGATCACACCCGTCTATACCGCGACAGTCCGGCTGCAAATCGATCGCCAAGTGGCCAAGATTGTCGAAGGTGGCAACGTGTCGCCTGCGGAGGGTGCCGATAGCGAGTTTTTCCGCACTCAATATGAACTGCTACAGAGCCGCAGTCTTGCCGAACGCGTGGCCTCGGAATTGAAGCTGGGAGAAGACCAGGATTTTCTCACTCCGAAGGATTTTTCGTTCGTTGCTGCACTGAAGGGACTCTTTCAATCTCAACCCGGGTCAGCCGTTCCGGCGCGGGCGAAAATAGATCTGGAAGCTCAAGCTGCAGCAATCGTAGCGGCGAGCCGAGGCGTGAAACCTTTGCCAGGATCCAGGCTGGTCGATATCTCATTCACGGATCCCGTTCCGGTGCGGGCGCAACGCATCGCCATGGCGTTCGCAGACGCCTACATCGCATCCAATCTCGACAAGCGCTTCGAAGCCAACTCCTATGCAAAAACTTTTCTTGAAGATCAGATCAAGCAACTGAAACTTCGCTTGGAAGACTCTGAAAAAGTCTTGCTGGATTTTGCGCAGAAAGAACAGATCGTCGCCGTTACAGAGAAATCGTCGATCGCAGAGAACAACCTCGCCGCTGCCAATACAGCGCTTGGTAACTTGGCCTCAGAGCGCATCAAGAATGAGCAGCTGTGGAAGCAAGTCGAAAGCGCAGATGCGATCAATCTTCCGCAACTCTTGACCAATAGTGTGATTGATGGATTGCGGGGCAAACGCAATGCGCTAGTCACCGAGTACCAGGAGAAGCTTGAGACTTTTAAGCCCAGTTATCCGGCCATGGTTCAGATCGACAACAAGATCAAGGAAATCGACCGTCAGCTTGCTTCGGAAGTAAACACCATCAAAAGCTCATTGAAAGGAGCCTTCGAATCCTCCGCCAGCCAGGAGGCGGAAACCAAGTCTCGCATTGAGTTTCTGCGGACCGAAGTGCTTGATCTGCAAAAACGCTCGATCCAATACAATATCTTGAAGCGCGAAGTTGATACCAACCGGTCGCTCTATGACGGGCTTTTGCAGCGCTTCAAGGAAGTCGACATTGCAGCTGGTGTCGGCTCGAACAACGTTTTTGTCGTCGACAAAGCCGAAATACCTAGCACGCCCTCTTCACCCAACCTCATTCGAGCGCTGCTGCTGTCGTTCGCAATTGGAATGGGCGGAGGCCTTGCCGCCGCTTTCGTGCTGGAACGCCTCGATGACACCATCCGCTCGCCAGAGGAAGTCGAACGGGTTTCGGGCCTGACCACACTGGGCGTGATCCCCAATGTCGTGGCCAATTCAAACGTCGATTCCGAGCTGGCCGATCCTCGTAGTGCGTTTTCCGAGGCCTACCGGTCGCTGTGCACGTCCCTTCAATTCTCGACTGAAACGGGTTTGCCCAAAACGATGCTTATCACCAGCGCCGGCCCTTCCGAAGGCAAGTCGATCACGGCGGTTGCAGTTGCCCGGCACTTTGCGGTCATGGGCCTCAAGGTCTTGCTCATCGATTGCGATCTGCGCAAACCATCGCTGCACACCAAGCTTGGTGTCGACAACGGAATCGGATTGTCGAATTACCTGACCGGAGGGTGCCAGCCGCCGGATGCCTTCCGGGCAACTGCGACGCCGAACTTGGCATTCATGCCATCGGGTCCATTACCGCCGAATGCGGCGGACCTGCTTGCAAGTTCGAACCTGCTGTCGCTGCTGACGGTAGGGCTGGAAGTATTCGACTTTATCGTACTCGACGGTCCGCCAGTCATGGGACTCGCCGACGCCGCCATTCTATCTAACGCAGCTTCGGCGACGATGTTCGTCGTGGGCTCGGGCCAGGGGCGAACCGCGCTTGTGCGTGGCGCTTTGAAGAGGCTGCAGTTTGCACGAAGCCCCGTGCTGGGCACAGTGCTTACAAAATTCGATGCCAAGTCTGCTGGCTATGGGTATGGGTATGGATACGGTTACGGGTATGGCGAAAGCGGGCATAACTACGGGTCGCCACAGGACGGCGCCAAGGAAAATCCAGCGCGACTGACAAAGGCGGGATGACCATGGCGGCAACAGAGGCCTTAAAGACTGCTATCGAACTCCTGCATGTGCCCTCCCGTGTCAGAGGACTTCTTACCGCTCCACTCCCAAATGGTGTCGGCGAGCTGCTCGCCATTGCATCTGGTGACAAAGACAGCCTGGCAAAAGCCGCATCGCAATCGGGCCGGGCCGAGAGTGTGGTGTACGAAGCCGCCAAATTTTATATTGAGCAGATTCTTCTTGCACACCAATCGGACAGCTACCGGGTTCTGGGCGCAACGCCGCAAACCAGCCCGGCGGACTTACGCCGCAATATGGCAAATCTGGTCAAGTGGCTGCATCCCGATGCTGGTCAACTTGCTGATCGCCCGGCGATCACCGGACGTGTCAATCAAGCTTGGGATGATTTGAAGACTCCCGAGCGCCGCTCCGCCTACGATGCCATGCATGAGGGCCAGTCCCGCTCAGATGAACAGCGCCCGACCAAGAAGCGCCGTCTCAATCGCAAAAAGCGCGTTACTCCAAACCCACTGCACGCGCACGGTGGCCCGCGCGGGCCACCGGCTGCATCGTCGCGGTTGAGGCGCGCACTTCTCGTACTTCTAGGCCGTGAAGATGTCTAATTTGGCGCTCATAGAGGTCTTCAAAATTGTCTTTTGAAAAACGCCCAACACCGGTCAGGCTCATTGCAATTGCGGCATTGGCGTTTGCGGGAATTTGGCTCGTCGTCACTCGCGGCCTAACGGAATATCTGGCAACTACTTCGCCTGAAATTGCGCTGCGCCTTGATCCTTCGAATCCGTCAGCAATGCTCGCGCTAGCCCGCAAATCTATCGGAACGCGGCTGGAGCCGCGTTCCGGGGCAAGTGCGAATGACCAAGCTCAGAACGTCGATAGTTCAACGGCAGAGACCGGCCAAATTGAACCAGATAGCGAAGAAACGTCGCGCATCGTCGTCCTGCAAGAACTTGCAATTGAGACCGCCAAGGCGGGCAAAGAGCCAGTGCTGGCCACTCCTCTCGATCCAGCCACCCGCGACGCGTTAAAGGCGTTGGCTCGCGGAGTTCTACAGCGAGATCCACTCAACGCACGCGCCATTCGCATATTGGGCGAGATCTCAGAAGCAGAAGGCAATGCCGTGCAAGCGGATACCCTGATGCGCACCGCAGTACGTTTTTCGCTGCGCGAAAGCGCAGCGTTAGCCTGGCTCATCGACAAGAGCTTCGAACGCAATGACTACACGGCAGCAATGTCATTTTCCGACAGCCTGATGCGGACCAGGCCGCAAACCAGAAAGGCTGTCATTGCGCGCTTGTCTTTGGCAGCCGAGACACGTGCAGGAAACAGCGCCTTGAAAGCTCTCTTGGCAACCAACCCACCCTGGCGAGCAAACTTTTTTGCTCTGGTGGCGCAAAATGTTACGGACGCACGCACACCACTTGACCTGCTATTGAGCCTGCAAGGCACGGATACGCCGCCAACTTCCGCCGACCTGAAAAACTATCTCGATTTTTTGGTTGGCAAGAAACTTTACGGCGTCGCTTATTCCGCATGGCTGCAATTTCTACCGCCTGAGCAACTCAGCTCTGCCGGTTTTGTAGTCAACGGCGATTTTGAACGGAGCCCTTCTGGCCTGCCCTTCGACTGGGTCATTAAGCCTGGAGCGGGTGTTACGGTGGCGGTCGAGCAGCACCCGGACCGGCTTAGCGAACATGGACTGCAAATTACACTTGGACCTGGCAGGGTTACATTCCATCCAATGGTGCAATTGACCACACTGCCGCCAGGCGAATACATTTTTTCAGCCCGCTACAAGGGCCTGCTGAACGGGCGCCGAGGACTACTTTGGCGTATCGCCTGCGCCCTTAAACCCTCGGCCCCACTTGCTCAAAGTGCCAGCGCTCTCGGCAAGACACCGGCATGGACCCCCCTCGCATTTTCGATCATTATTCCGCAAAGTGGCTGCGAGGCGCAGCACCTGAAACTCGAACTTGATGCGCGCTCAGCTTCCGAGCAGTTGGTCTCGGGCGCAGTCTGGTATGACGACGTTGTTATTCGGCGTAAAGACGCGACACCCGGCGCAGGTTAAGTCCGGCTCAGCCGGAAGAGGCCTGCATAACGATCAATTCTTGGGCTGTCCGGCTGCCTCGCGACTGGCGAGGTCTTGTTGACGGCGCATGAATAGCGCGCCGAAATCGATGGGATCGAGCAACAACGGCGGAAATCCGCCTTCGCGTGTGATGTCGGCGGCCAGCCGGCGCAAAAACGGAAACAATAGTGCTGGGCAATTAATGAGCAGGAACGGTTCCAGCGATTGCTCGGGAATGTTCTTGATCTTAAACAATCCGGCGTAAACGATTTCAAGATCGTAGATGACGCCAGTCTTGTTGGTCGCGTGTGCCTTGAAATCTATGGCACTCTCATACGAATCCGGGCCAACACGCTGCGCGTTGACGTTGACTTCGAGTTTGAGGTTAGGGTCTTCTCCAGGTCCCGCAACGAGATTGCGAACGTTGGGATTCTCGAACGACAAATCCTTGATGTACTGGCCGGCAACGTGGGCCTCGATCGGCTGCGGCGGAGCTTGGGCGGCCTCCGCGGATCTCTTACCTTTTGCCGAATCTGCCATGTCTGCGGTCCATTCCCATAATTTTGACGGCGCCAGTGGAGGGCACCTAATTGCGTGCGACGTCGCTATCACGCCTGGGTTTGCGCCGCAATTGACTCAAGGGGCCACATGTTTGACCTATGATGGAGATTGCTTTGAACGAGGCGAACGGGCCGTCTCTGGCGGCTCCTCGACCCGCTCGAATTCACCTTCAATAATGGGAGGCTCGCTGTGCGCCGCCGGACGCCGCGCCCCGCTCCGGCCAGCGCCTGAACGGTTCTCGTTTTCGCTCCCACGCCGCTTCGTCTCGCTCTGGTGCGTGGCGACTCCACCCGTAACGGTTGCGCCGCTTAAGACCCTTCGCAGGGCCCATTTTGCGATTGCCATGCGCACGGGAGGCACCAGCAGCAGCAGGCCGAAGAAATCGGTGATCAACCCCGGTGTGATCAGCAGCATGCCAGCAATCAACAAAAACAGCCCGTCAAGGACGGGTTCAATGGGTGGATGCCCCTCGGCAATGGCTTCCTGGCTACGCTGCAAGACCGCGAAACCCTGGCGCTGTAGAATGGTTGTGCCAGCAATGGCAGCAGCAATCACCAACCCCAACGACGGCCAGAAGCCAAGCACACCTCCGAGTTTCACCAACAAGGCGATTTCTAGGAGCGGGAACACAATAAAGACGACGAGAAGGACTAAGCGCAACATAGCCGCCTTTCCTGCCTGCTTCGTGGGGTGACACGTTGGCACGCTCTCAAATGTGACGTATCCTTAGGCTTGATACCACCGTCAATGTAGCCCCAGCCAAGTGCAGGACAGGATTGACAAGATCTTGCACCACTGGGGATTTGGGCCTTTATGACGGTCCGGCCGCTCGCCACTTTAGGCATTGGCAGCGGTTTTCAAAGGGCCGGGCTGGACCTAGCCAGTCATCGTCCCTACATACTGGATAATTGTGCTAAGAACAGACAGCCCATATGGGGCGCTGCCGGGAAAGCTGACGACATGGATGGCCAAATCGACGTCTTCACACTTCTAACGCTTGTCGTTGCCATTGTGGCAATTTTCAAGTTGAGAAGCGTCTTGGGACGCCGCACCGGCGACGAAGAGAGCCGCATTGAGCAGCGCGCCCGCGAAACCAGCGCAGCGCGCGCCGAGCAGGCTTCCGGCCAGGATAAAGTCGTAACCTTACGGCGCGACCGCGACAGGCCGGTGCCCCAAACTAATCTGGAACCCGTGGAGAATGAAGCCCAAGAGCGGATTAAGGCCTTGGGAGGCGATACCGCACTTTCTCAAGGACTGCTGAACATCCTAAAAGCCGATCCGGATTTTCACCCCGACCAATTCATTAATGGGGCCAAGCAGGCCTACGAGTTGATTGTTACCGCATTCGCGGACGGCAATCGCCGGGCCCTCAAGGACTTGCTCGGGCCGAACGTCATCGACGAGTTCACAAATGCTATCGCCGAACGCGAAAAGCGAGGCGAAAAGCTTCAGCAGACTTTTGTCGGCCTCAATAGGGCTGATATCCTCGACGCCGAGACTGTTAAGGGAACCGCGCAGATCACCATGCGATTTGTGAGTGAGCTCATCAGCGCAACCCGGGATCGGGCCGGCGCTGTGATCGAGGGCGATCCGGGCCAGGTCAAAACAGTGACAGATATCTGGACGTTCAGCCGCGACGTCTCTACGGCAAGTGCACGCCGCAATCTCAATTGGAAGCTGATCGCCACTGAACCCTTAAACTAGGCGGGGGCCGCGTGCCCCCCGCAATTCCATTCCATCATCCATGCCCCTCGGATTTCCGCCCGCCAACATGACTGCGATCAGCGCCTCCTACGAGCCGGTGCGCTTTGCGGAACTGCCGGGGTGGGAACGCGATAGCCACCTCGGCGCCTTCAACGCATTCTTGCGCTCGAGTGGCCCAGTAAGGGCCCATGCAGTGGCGACAGCTGCGATTGCGCAATCGCTGGCGTCCAGACTAGCCGCCGCCTGCGAAGCGGCCGAAATTCTGACTAACGCCGGAGAGGTCACGGAGGCAGGAGCGCGCGCCTTCTTCGAAGCTCACTTCACACCACACCGCATGTGCCACAACGGCGCCGAGGGCTTGCTGACCGCCTACTATGAACCAGTAATCGAGGGCTCCTTAGAGCGGACTTCACGGTTCAACATTCCAGTTTACCGGCGTCCGCCTGATCTCATCAATCTCGTATCCGACGCCGCCCGCGGCACAGTTGGCGAAGCCCTGACACACGCGCGCCAGACCAGCACCAGACTTGAACCCTTCGCCACGCGCGAAGCGATCGAGCAAGGCGCCCTTGAGGGCAAGGGCTTGGAATTATTGTGGCTTGAAGACGCGGTTGATTGCTTTTTCTTGCATATCCAGGGATCGGGGCTGATCCGTCTGAAGGATGGGCCGGCCTTGCGCATCACTTATGATGGAAAGAACGGCCACCCCTATACCAGCGTTGGCCGCTATCTAATCGATCAAGGTCACTTCACGTTCGCACAAATGTCGCTCGACGCCATGAAGTTGTGGCTGGGGAAAGACGCTGAGCGTGGCCGCCGCGCCATGTGGCAGAATAAGTCGTTTGTCTTTTTCCGCGTGCTCGAAGGCGAAGAAGCCAAGAGTGCGATGGGCGTGATGCACATCCCGCTAACCGAGGGCCGCAGCCTGGCTGTCGACACCAGTTTTCACACTATCGGCACGCCGGTCTATGTCTGCGCTCCCCACCTCACACATGCGGCCGGATCAGAGGATGGATTTGCGCGTCTGATGATCGCCCAGGACGCAGGCTCTGCCATTCGCGGCCCTGAGCGCGGCGATCTTTACTTCGGATCGGGTGACAGGGCAGGTGCGCTCGCGGGCATCACCAAACACCCCGGATCGTACTTCGTTCTGCTTCCCATTCCCCAAGCCGTCTCATGAAAAAGCCCGCCAAACCGCCAGGCGGGCGCAAGCGACATTTGTCTGAAGAGGACGAGGAAGTCTGGTCTCATACAGCCCGCACACTACAGCCGCTAAAGAAAGCGAAGTCGCGCGTTCACACCGCCACCGAGTCCTTGGAACCGGCGCATACTTCCAGCTCGTCCGGCAGGGTTCACGAACCCATGCACGCATCCAAGACCGCTCCAGGCCGGATCGCTTCGCTGCGCACTACTGAGGCCGCTGAGCAGCAAAGACCAGCACCGGGCAAGTCGCCTCCCCTCAACGATTTCGACAAACGCAAAGCCCGCAAGCTTGGGGCTGGGCAGATTGCCATTGACGCCCGCATTGATTTACACGGCATGCGCCAAAACGAGGCCCACGCGGCGCTGCGACGATTTTTGTTCTCAGTTTACAGCCAAGGACATCGCTGGGTTTTGGTGATCACGGGCAAAGGTATGCGCCAAAATCGGCATCGCGACGAAGAGCCGTGGAACATCGCGGCTGTTGAGCCTGGAGTCTTGAGACGCAACGTACCGGTTTGGCTCGGTGAACCGGACGTCCGGGCTATAGTCGTCAGCTTCAAAACGGCCGCTGTGCGCCATGGCGGCGAGGGCGCACTGTACGTGCATTTGCGCAATCCCGACCGGGCAGGGCGATAGTTAGAGTGCTTCCGGGAAAAGTGTGAGCGGTTTTCCCAGCAAGAAGCACGGCGAAACAAAAAGCCAGGGTCGTTCCACGTTTCAACTAAGACCGGAACGACCCTAGGGACAGGCGGCGGCCTGAGCCTGCAAAGCCTGACTGATACCGCTCAGCGAATAGGTATCCGTCACCTGTCCGCCACCCTCGGCTGTGGCTTCGACCGTCAGCTTCGAACCCTTCTTCATGGCTTCCAAAAGCTTGAGTTCAAGCGTCGCGTCGGAGACATAGGCGCGCTCGCCCTTGATAAAGAGATTGTATTTGTTGAGACCCACGGTGACCTTAGCGCCGACAATCGCCTTGGCAGGATACCCGAGCTTGATACTGAATTCCGACCGGATGCCCTCCTTGGGCCATGCAGAAATATAAAGGACGCTCTCGCTGCGCTTAGCAGCGCCAGCACCCAATTGTTTTGCAACGGTCGCGGCAAAGCAAACCTTCTGGTCACCTTCGCCACTCGTCTGAAAAACCCAATCGCTGAAGGTATTGCCAGCCGCCGCAGTGGCTGGGAGCGGGGTAAGAACTTCCTTGCCTTGAGCCATCGCGAAGTCTGCGAAATCCGGCCAGACGAGCGCAGTCAGTACAAGTGTTAGTTTGCGGGCAAGGGTCATGACGTCCAGTTCAATAGAATTGATGCCGTATGAGTTACGAGTCTACCATACATCGGCGAAACGGAGCTCGCCGGCGTCTTCAATGACGGCCCCGGCGAACCGGAGCTCCAGGCGGTCCCCCTTCGCCAACCGGCCTTTCCTCAAACCGTGCCAGTGACTTCACCCGATCATACATGACGATGGCTCCAGCCATGGCGACATTCACACAAAACAGCGTTGGGATTTTGACCACATAGTCGCAACGCTCAATCATCGGTTGCGACAGAGATCCGGCCTCGGGACCTAGAATATATGCGGCTCTGAGTGGATGGCGGAAGCTTGGCAGATCAATGGCGCCATCGATCAGTTCTATGCCCACCAACTTGCATCCATTGGGCAATGCGATGTCTTCAATACTGCTCCAGTTGTAATGCGGTAAATGCAACTGGCTTTTCGAAGTATCTGCGTGAGCCTCTAAGGCTTGATACGATGCCCCGACGGTAAACGTGAAACTCGCCCCAAATCCATGGGCCGACCGCATCAGGTTGCCCAGATTGAGGGCTTTCGACATGCGTTCGGCGCCGATTGCAAAGTACCCGCGCGGCTGAGGCGGCCAAGGTGTAACGCTCATGTGTCTTATGAACTTCCAGTTCAGGGCAATGCCCGGCCGTTGAGAATGATAGTGGGTGCTAGGGTCTGTCCGCTTTTGGATGGCTCGCGGACAGACCCTAGCTCTTTGTTTTGCCGTGCTTCTTTTCGGAAAACCGCTTCACACTTTTCCGGAAGCACTCTAGATGGTCCGGACTTCTGCCGCTATGTAGGCGCGGCACGTTACTTACAGGACCTCTCACATGAAAGCCGCGTTGTGCAAGAGCCTCGATGGACCAGATGCGATTGAAATCGCCAACATTGATGCACCGATTGCTGGGCCGGGCGAGGTGGCAATCCGGGTGCAGGCAGCCGCACTCAACCATTTCGACACCCTGATCATACGCGGCAAATATCAGCGCAAGCCCGAACTGCCGTTTTCTCCAGCGGGAGAAGTCGCAGGTTTCATCGACACAATCGGCCCCAATGTAACGGACCTGAAGCCGGGCATGCGAGTAGCCGCCTATCTCGGTTGGGGTGGAGCCAGGGAATTGGTTACGGCTCCTGCAAGCGCCGTCATACCTATCCCCGATGGCGTCTCCTTCGAGGACGCCTCGGGTGTCTCGATCACCTACGGAACTGCCATCCATGGCCTAAAGGACCGTGGCCGCCTGAAAGCCGGCGAAACGGTCGCGGTGCTGGGTGCATCTGGCGGCGCGGGGCTGGCGGCCATCGAAATTGCAAAACGTATGGGCGCCCGCGTCATTGCTGCCGCGTCGTCTTCGGAAAAGTTAGAGATATGCCGCACACACGGCGCAGATGTCCTGATCAATTACGGCCAAGTAGACCTAAAGAGCGCCCTGCGTGAAGCAACGAATGGCCTTGGACCCGATATAATTTATGATTGTGTGGGCGGACCCTATTGCGAGCCCGCTCTGCGTGCGCTCAATTGGCAGGGACGCTTTCTTGTCGTTGGATTTGCCACCGGAGAAATCCCGAAACTCCCACTCAATCTGCTGCTGGTGAAGGGCGTTGAAGCAATCGGTGTGTTTTGGGGCGAGGCCGTGCGCCGTAACCCCGATAGCCATCGCGCCAATATGACCGATGTACTGGGCTGGGTGGCTTCAGGTTTTCTGAAGCCACACATCCATTCCGTTTACGCCCTTGACCAGATTACCGAAGCAATTGGCATTCTCGATCGCCGCGAGGCGACGGGCAAGGTGATTCTCAGAATTTAATCTCGAAGCAACTCGTTGATGCTCGTCTTCGAACGGGTCTTCTCGTCGACACGCTTGACGATGACGGCGCAATAGAGATGCGGTCCCGGTTCACCATTGGGCAGCGGTTTTCCGGCCATCGATCCCGACACCACGACGGAGTAGGGCGGCACCTTACCAAAATGCTTTTCACCGGTGGCGCGGTCGATAATGGTGGTCGATGCGCCAAGATAGACACCCATCGATAAAACCGATCCTTCGCCGACGTGAACACCTTCCGCAACTTCGGCGCGCGCACCAATAAAGCAGTTATCTTCAATGATTACGGGGCCAGCCTGCAGCGGCTCCAGTACACCGCCAATGCCCGCACCGCCCGAGATATGGCAATTCTTGCCGATTTGCGCGCAAGAACCGACCGTTGCCCAGGTGTCGACCATGGTACCGCTATCGACATAGGCACCCAGATTGACGAACGAGGGCAACAACACGACGCCCGGCGCGATATAGGCCGAGCGGCGCACAACGGCACCAGGCACGGCGCGGAAACCTGCGGCCTTGAATTGCTCGGCAGTCCAGTCGGTGAATTTTAACGGCACCTTGTCGTAGCCGTAAGCGCGGCTGGCAAATGTGCCGCTTTTCTGGAACGGCATGATCTGGTTATCGGAAAGACGGAACGACAGTAGTACGGCCTTCTTGAGCCATTGGTTGACGATCCAGCCATCCTTGGTTTTTTCCGCAACTCTTGCCTGGCCTTTGTCGAGCAGATCGAGCGCCGCTTCAACGGCATCGCGCACCGCGCCTTTGGTAGCTGTCGTAATAGAATCGCGCGTTTCCCAGGCGGTTTCGATGGTGGTCTTGAGGTCGGCTTGGCCCATGTGTCGTGCATCTCCTGGCAATAATTCCGGACCGT
Organism: Hyphomicrobium sp.; assembly: GCA_040080075.1. Classification (GTDB taxonomy): domain Bacteria; phylum Pseudomonadota; class Alphaproteobacteria; order Rhizobiales; family Hyphomicrobiaceae; genus JANNFX01. Next base: position 14,708 of record JBEBJD010000226.1, read on the forward strand.
TAGCCGTACCAGGGATTTATGATTCCGGGTACCAGCTCCGGATGCTATGTGACGGCCCCAGCTACGGGTGTCAATCGATGAGCACACCCCGATGCGGGGCAAGGCCATATTCGTCCCCATCAGAATCACATTCATGCGCGCACAGCATATTCCGCCGCGGCTCGAATTCGGGCATGTATCGTGGTGTTCTGGAATTGCGCCGTACACCGTCAAGGAGACAACAGTCATGGCAAGCAATAAGGGTGGCAGCACGGGTAGCAAGGTGGCTTCGGCCGCCGCGAAGGTCATGAAAAGCAAGACTGCGTCCAAGGCCGAGAAATCGGCAGCCGCTTCGGCCCTGACGCAAAAGGGCTCTAACGAACAGACCAGCGCCAAGGCCGCTTCCTCGGCCGGTAAGGTGTTGACGTCTAAGACCGCCTCGAAGTCAGCCAAGTCAGCGGCCGCATCAGCCCTTTCTCAAAAGACCAAAGCCAAGAAGGCTTGACGAGGCGCGCTCGGCGGCAAGTCTTGCATCGGCCCGGCCAAACCCTACCCCCGGATCAGGGGGTCCGAGGGCAGGAGGGGTTTGCAGAATTGCATCCCGGCTGAAGTCTCCCGGCACCAGGCAACGGTTCCCGTCAACAACCGGCCGCATTCCAATTCGACGGCAATGTACTTGCCCCGCGCCAACGGTGGCATGTGATCCAACCCCAAACCGCCCGCCGATACGTCACGAACAAAAGCAGTTGCCGTGCATCCTTCGATCGTTACCTGACACGTTTGTAAGACGCTGTGGCGCGGCCAGCGGCGCTGCTGGGGAAGTGGCGGCATGAAGAGCTGATTGCTCGCATCTACGCACGGTTTGAATCCGTGCGCGGCACTGCTCAACAAGCTGTTCAAGACCTTGTGGTTTTGTAGATAGGCTTCAGGAAGTCCGGGCGAAACCGCACCTTCGAGTTCATCAAGGGCCAAAATCGCGAAGCAGCAAGCATTTTTCCACGCTGCCTTTAGTTGGCGCTGATGCACGATTCCGGCTCGTTGCTCGCCCAATGTATGCACTTCCAACGAGTAGGCCTCGAAAGCCTGTTGACCATCCGCCAGCATTTCCAGGTACGAGGTCAGTCTGGGCAGGCCGACTTCATCTTCGCTAGCCTGTTCCACCATGGTCTTCAGACTGCGAAAGATCGTGAGATCGGATTCAGCATAGGGTTTGAGTTCGCTCACCTCTGACCGCGGGCCCGGGCCGAATAGGGTGTTGATGCCGCTGGTCGCAACTGCCGTCGCCAGCGCCCGATGATGGCACTCCGTAACCAACCCCTCGGTCAGTGATGAAAATTCAATGGTGCTCGGACGTAGGCGAGGCCGCTTCTCGGCGGCCGGCAAACGACGGGATGGAAACTTTTGAAACGTGGCCCGTGAACTGAACATCTCGTACATATCATTCTGGTTGCTGTTTGTGCTGTTCGGCAACTTAAACGATAAGTATTGATCAATCGCTACCCCTGAAATTGGCAGTTTGCACAAATTCGAAGGAGTGTTTGTGAAACGTTAACGTGCTTCCAACAGGCCAGAATCGATCAGTCGGCGATGAAAAGCCAGGATCTCATTGGATTTCTCACATCCGTTGTAGCGGCCATTGCAGACCTGCATGAGGCGTTTGCGTTCTTGATAGGCCGGAGATAGTGGAAGGCCAGCAGCTTCTAGCAGCATGGTTCCCACATAAGGGACGTCAAGAGTGGCCATGTCCGGCAACTTCGGTACCTCGTAGTTGATGCCCTCTACGGCATAGTACGTCAGGTACGCCGGACTATCCTTCGTCAAATTGCGGTCTTTGCTGCGAATGGCGTTCTTGTCGGCTTCTGATAGCAGCGGCCACGTCGAGGCTGGCTGATGGTCTCCATAGTGGACGATCAAAAAGCGCTCATTTGGAAAACGCTTGGCAAGCTCAGCCTTCATCCAATCGTAGTCGGTATGCGCCATCGATAATCGGCGCAAAAATTCATTCATCTCCGGGTTGGTGCCCGGTGCGCCACCGGGCACTTTCAGTTCGGGCATAAAGGCAAAGTGATAGGGCTGGTGGGTCGCAAAGGTAATGAGGAAGGTGAACAGCGGCTGCTGCGACGTGGCGAAGTGCTTCTCCATCATATTGAGTGCATTGCCATAGAAAAAGCTGTCGCGCTCATGGCCCGACTTCGAGCCCTGATCCTTCATGTCAAAGATCTCAGGCATGCCGATGGCCGAATAGAACCGCCCATTCGATACGAAATTTTTCGAGAGTGGATAGAACACCGTATTCCGGTAACCACAGCGAGTGAGAGCTTCGGGAAGAGTGTCGTGAACTTTCCCAGCCATCATCGCCTGCACAAACGGGCGCATGCCGCCAAACGAATATGTCGAAACACCCGCTAGAATGGAAAATTCCGTCAGCCACGAGGCGCCAGCATAGGTTTCGACGCGCAGCGGATGCAGCTTCTTGTCGGCCGACCGGAACATCGAATCGAGGCTTTTATCGTAGCCAAGTTTTGGAAAATATTCTGGCGGCACCACTGATTCCTGGTGAATCAGCAATATGTGCGGCGGCTTCTTGGGCAGATCGCAAGAGGCGGGGAGTAGAAATGGCGCCCCGCCTGCCGAGGGTGCAGCTTCAAACAACTGACCGCGCCACAGCGTCTCGAACGTCTCGGACCATGATGAGTAGAAGGTCGAAAGTGCCAAATCCTGCGCGAACTGCTGCATGTCTGCGCGGCTACCTTTGACGCTGGCGGTCCAAGCCGTCAACCCAACGAGCACCGCCAAGGCCAAGGCCGAATGATGCCTGGCAATTCGCGTGGGATCGATATGGAACGCAGCCCATGCGGCCACAGCCAAGGCAGCAAAGGCGCCAAACAATTGCACCATTGGCCCCGGAAAATTCAGGAACAGGAATTTGAGCGTCGCGGGTGAACTCAAATAGTAGACGAGATCGTAGGCGTGTATCGCCATATGCATCAGCCGCACTTTCTCACTTGAAGCGAGAACCACGATGGCCATCATAGCGACGGTCACCACTGCTGCGACCAGAATACGCCGCGTAATCAGAACCAACGCCGCCGCGACAAGCAATGACACGCTGATGACGAATGCGATGCTTGCGCCATTTCCCTCGTGTTGCCAGCAATAAGCGGCCGCACCCGAGGCAATGAGCAGAATAGAGAACGAAATGCCTCTTACACCGAGTTGCCAGGTTTCGACGGCCTGACGCGCACGCCTCAGCAGGCCTGAGCGGCTGGCAGCCCGGGAAATCGTGGAGTGGTCGGTCATAGTGTTAAAAAGCCGTTGAATGCGAAATATGTCATCAGACTGTCATACACGGGTGATGGTGGCGCGCCTATGAAGATTTTTGGACGCGAGCAAGAGAAATTTTTCCGCCGTTCAGCCGCCGTTCAGGCAGTGCCGGCCGTGGGATAGGCGGCGCGCACGGCCGTCTCAATAATTTGAGCAATTTCCGGATGGCCTCCGATGGCCCCTGCGTAGTGGGCCCCAGTGCCCGCCGCTGCGATAGCATCGGGTACATCTTGGGACGCGTGCATGCCTTCGCCGGAAAAGAAGCCCGTGACGAGGGTCGTCAGCCCGCCATACTTAAGCTGATCGCTAAGAAACGGGGTTTCCTCCAGATAGGCGGTCTCAACGAAGGCAAAGCGGCCGATCTGGCGCAACCGGCTTGCGACCTTCTCGGTAGCGTGAAGAGAAGCACGGCCAAATTTCGAGCCATGGCCCACGACCAGCAGGCGGGCAAGAGTAGGCTCGATGGCAGACCGCTCCGCAATCGTCAATGCGTGGCTCATCATCAGCCCCGGCATTTGCGGGTCGAGGCCCAGCGGGGCAATCAGCTTGCAGTGTAACGATAAACCGGCAGCGGCAATCCGTTGTGGCAACACTTTGCCGGTGAAATATCCGTCCGCCATGAACATCGGGTAGACTGCAATCCGGGCCGCGCCCGATGCCCGGGCCGCGCTCAATGCGATCTCCAAAGGCAGATCGTCAGTCTTCAATGTTCCCACGCCGACGTGCCGGAAATATCCCTTCACGGCCAGAGCGCTGGCATGAGACAGCAGCGCCGCGTTAGGCGTCTCGCCGCTCGTGTCGCCATGAGCGGCGAGAATGACAGCCACATCTCTCAGAGTGGAGCTTGTCATGACCCGCTCGACAACGCGCGATTGATTAGCGCATTCAGATGTGGCGGCAATTCGAGAACCAGCGCGGCGGCCTGCCCCTTTGCAGACATTTTGGCCCACGACTTTGCCAAAATACCAATCATCTTGGCGTCGTCATGCTTGGCCGCAAAATCATTGGCGTAGTGGGATAAAAAAACCAAACAGGCCGTATCTTCCAGGGCCTGCGCCTCTGCGTTCTGTTTCAATTGCTCTTTGCGGATCAGAACCTCGACACTGGCAATATCTTCGACGCTGTAACCGCATTCTCTTAAGATCTCGCCAGCCCACTGGGCGTGCAGCCGCTTCAAGACATTGCGCCACCGATGATAGCCAGCGCGGTCCATCGGATAGCTGGCGCGCGGAACTTCCCAACGCCGCAAATGTTGGGCGCGCACGGCTAGTTTCAAAACCTCTGAAGCGTCTGGGTAAAAGCGGCTCAACATCGCGCTCATGTATTCGCCATAGACCAATTCGGCCGGACGGGCCTGACCGGTTGGACCTATCAAGTTTGGATCTTGCGCGTTAGCGGCATCAATGGCGGCTATGGCGCGGTCAAAGCGCGTCAACATTTTGTGCCCCATCAGAGCGGTGCTTTGAAAACGAAAAATGCGCCTGCCACGATCAGCGAAAATCCGATAAAGTGATTTATTGTGATCTGCTCCTTAAGCGCTATCACCGAAAAAATCGCGAACACGGCAAGCGTAATGACCTCCTGCATCGTCTTCAGTTCGGCTGCCGAATAGACGGCGTGGCCAATCCGGTTCGCTGGTACGGCCAAACAATACTCAAAAAACGCAATGCCCCAGCTCACCCCAACCGCGATCCACAAAGGTGACGTCTTATATTTGAGATGGCCATACCATGCGAATGTCATGAAAACATTAGATAAAATCAAAAGTGCAATAGGTGCAATAGAAGCTGGAAGACTTAAGTTGAACACTGAGGGAGTCTCCTGAAACTCTATGCCGCCAACTTACGTATGCTGCTAACGGCATAGAACCGTCCAGCAAGATTGCTCGAGTCCATTCACGCGGGCTCTCCCGTCAACCCTGTGCGGTCTCAGGCCTCGACAGGAACGGCCAAACTGGCTTAGTTGCTGGCTCAGACTTTCTCAGAGGCAATTCGAACCGCATGCAGCTGACACGCAAACAGCTGGACAGCCTGATCGGCGCCGTCGCGAAAGGCGACGAAGCGGCATTTGCCGAGCTGTATCAAGTCTCCTCATCGAAACTTTTCGCCGTCGCCCTGCGTATCTTACGCAACAGAGAGGCGGCAGAAGAAGTGTTGCAGGAATCTTATTTTCGGGTCTGGGAGAAGGCGGGCGATTTCAACCCGGCGTTGGCGTCGCCTTTGACCTGGATGGCTGCCATCGTCCGCAACCGCTGCATCGACGAGGTCCGCCGCAAAGTTCCCAGAGGCAGTACCGATGAAAGCCTTCTGGAAAACCTTGAAAGTGCCGACGAGCATCCCATCGTAGGGCTCGAGCGCCAGGAGGACGTGCAGAGGCTTATGCGCTGCATGGAAGGATTGGAGCCTGAAAAGAAGCAAATGGTGCGGCTCGCCTATCTCGACGGAATGAGCCGCGAGGATTTGGCGGCGAAATTTGGACGGCCGGAAGGTACGATCAAGACGTGGCTGCATCGCAGCCTGGCGCAGTTGAAGGGGTGCCTCGAGCAATGAACGAGCTCGATGACATCGATGGCTTGGCAGCCGAGTATGTTCTCGGCACCCTGAACCGCGAGGAACGCCTCAGCGTCGAAAGCCGCCTATTGTCCGAACCTGCCTTGAAGGCCGGCATCGAAGCATGGCAGCGCCGCTTGACGCCGCTTGCCGATACGGTGACCCCCGTATTACCCCCGCCCAACCTTTACAACAAGATCCGCGCCCAGATCGGGTTATCGGCCCACGTGATCTCTCTGAAAGCACGCGAAAGACAACTAACACAGCGCGGCAACCGTTGGCGAAACGCTGCCGCTGCCATGACGGCCATGGCCGCATCGTTGGTGGGCGTCGTTGCCATCAGAGAGCAACATTATCAGCAGATGCCGACACAGTTTGTGGCGGTTCTGCAGGCTGGCGACGACAAGCCGGCCTTCCTGATGACGGTCGATACCCGCACGCACAATTGTGTCATCACCGCTGTCGCCGCTCCCAAGAAGGCCGAAAAAAGCTATGAAGTCTGGATGGTGCACGATCAATTGCCCAAGCCTAAGTCACTCGGCGTCATGAGCGAAGGCGATATGAACGTTATGCCAATGGCCGACGGACCCGACAACGACATGTTCATGAACGCGTCGTTTGCCGTGAGCTTGGAGCCAGAGGGCGGCTCTCCCACGGGTGCGCCCACAGGGCCGGTGCTATTCTCAGGCAAATTGATGAAAGCCACGCCCTAATTTGCAAACTTGAAACGCGGAACCCGCCTCAACCGTAATCTAACTCATCGCAGATAGATTACGGAGCTTTAGACCATGCGCGCGCACTCAAGACTGACAACTTTGTTTTGCATTCTTATCGCGCCGTATGCAGCCTTTGCGGACCCCCCGCATACACCCGGACCACTCAATTGGCAGGCCTGGAACCCAGGGCTGTTTGCGCGTGCCAAAGCTGAGAATCGCTTCGTCATTCTCGATCTCGAAGCGGTGTGGTGCCATTGGTGCCATGTGATGGAGGAGACGACCTACAAGGATTCCAAGGTCGTCGAACTCTTGAAATCGAAGTATCTGCCCGTACGCGCCGATCAGGACGCCAACCCGGATCTCTCAAACCGCTATGGCGATTGGGGTTGGCCTGCGACCATTGTTTTCGCGCCCGATGGCACGGAAATAGTCAAACGGCGGGGCTACATCGACCCTGACGAAATGGCAGCCCTTCTCGACGCCATTATCAAAGATCCCTCACCAGGCCCCTCAGTCGACAACTTGCTGACAGTTAAGCCGGCAACGCGATCTATTTTGACTGCGCCTCAGCGCGGCGGCCTCATCGATACAATGAACCAAGCCTATGACAGCACCAATGGTGGTTGGGGAGACCTACACAAATTCATCGATCCCGACGGCATGGACTGGCTGATCATGGCGGCGGAGGACGGCGATACACAGGCCGCTCAACGCGCGCGCCAAACACTCGGCGCGGCCCTGAACCTGATCGATCGCGAGCAAGGCGGAATCTATCAGTATTCCGATGCCGAAGACTGGAAATCGCCGCACTTCGAAAAAATCATGTGGTACCAATCGAATGGTCTGCGGCAATTTTCGGCCGCCTATGCGATGTGGAAAGATCCGGCATATCTTGCAGCCGCCAGCTCCATTGCCCGTTATCTCAATACCGTCTTGCTCTCACCAGACGGCGCATTCTACACAAGCCAGGAC
>JBEBJD010000329.1:0-5214 GCA_040080075.1 Hyphomicrobium sp.
GCTCAGGATTTAAGCCGCTTTACGGATCTGCAGGCATTGGTGCTGGAGCCGATCAGAAGCTCGCCCAAGTAGAAATTGCTACGATTCCAGGCCGTGTCGGCCAGCGCATTCGAAATGAGATGATCTTCCAGACCACCGGGGGCGGCGCTGAAATTCCTTCTGCCTACACTCTGGATATCGCCATCCGCGAGTCTGTAACATCTACGCTGGTGCGCATCGATGGCGATGCTCGCAGCCAGATTTACAATCTCGACGCATCCTTCAAACTCATTCGCAAGTCTGATAAAGCGGTCATGCTCACCGGCACCAGTTTTGGCCGTTCCGGATTTGAGCGCAATAGTTCGATCTTCTCGAATGTACGTGCACGCGAAGATGCCGAAAACCGCGCGGCTAGTACCGTTGGCCAAGACCTGAAGTCCCGTCTGGCGGCATTCCTTTCCAGCAACGCCTGAAAAACGCCCCATGGTCGCGGTTAAAGCGCATCAAGCCGCCGCATTTCTTAAGTCCGGCGCCAGCAAGCACACGGCATTCTTGTTATTTGGAACGGATTCCGGGCTTGTATCCGAGCGCGCTGCACATTTAGCGAGGGCCGCCTCCGCACTCTCACAGCCCCCCGGGGAAATCCTCAGGCTCGACGATAGTGATCTCGAAAACGACCCCGGACGGTTGAGCCTGGAGTTGGGCACCATCGCCATGTTTGGCGGCCGCAAAGTTATTCGAGCCAGCACCGGACGGCGGATTAATACCAACACAATTAAACCTCTTCTCGATGGTCCACCACTTGAAGGCGTTCTGATCGTAGAGGCCGGTAATCTCAAGACCGAAGACTCGTTACGCAGTCTGTTTGAACGCTCAGATAGGGCGGCAGCCATCGCTTGCTATGCCGATGACGTTCAAGACCTCGACGCCCTCATGCGCGAGGTTCTCACCGCAGCCAGCCTTACAATTAGTGCCGATGCCCGCGATCTTCTTGTCAGCCGGTTGGGTGCCGACCGGGTCATGTCGCGCAGCGAGATCGAAAAGCTAGCCCTCTATGCCGGCGGCAAAACACAGATCGACGCCGCCGATGTCGACGCCATCGTCGGCGATGCCTCGGAACTTGCGCTCGACCGCATCGTCACTTCTGCTGCTTCGGGGCTGACGGCAAGGACTGTGACGGAGTTCAGCCGCGCTATATCGGCGGGCGAAAGTGCCCAATCGATCATTCTCGCAGTTGAGCGCTACTTCCATCGGCTGCATCGTGTCCGTGCCGCGATCGACAGGGGTAAGTCGTTTGACGAGGCCGTGCGCGCTCTCAAGCCGCAGCTGCACTTCAAGCAGAAGGACGCCTTCAGCGCCCAGCTTAGAATGTGGACAAGCGCAAAACTACTCAGCGGCTTGGCTGCCATTGCCAGCGCAGCCAAGTCGGCGCGTCTGGCTGGCCAGTTGGAAGACGCGCACGCCGAGCGATTGCTGCTTGGCTTGGCCGCCTTGGCCCGTGATACGGGCAACGCCACCCCGGCGCAAAAGCCGCGCTAATTTCCACTCCCTTGCGGCTTCACCACACTTATAGTTAGTGCTGCCGCCCACCTCTAAATTTGAAGGACTAGTCATGACCGGCATTAGCTACGACGTGACCGCCATTGGTAACGCCATCGTCGATATCATCGGCCGCTGCGACGACGCTTTCCTGGCAAAGCACGGGGCTCCCAAGGGCCATATGCGCCTTGTAGATGCCGGCACTATATCGAGCCTCTATGATGCGATGGGACCGGGCATTGAAATTTCCGGCGGTTCTGCTGCCAATACCATGTCCGGCATCGCGTCGCTCGGCGGGCGCGCAGCTTTTATCGGCAAGGTTGCAGACGACGCCTTTGGTAATATTTTCCGGCACGACATCAAGGCAGCAGGGGTGGCCTTCAACACGCCCCCCGTATCGGGCAAGGCTCCGACCTCGAGTTCCCTTATTCTGGTGACGCCCGACGGTGAGCGCACAATGAACACGTACCTCGGCATCTCGACAGAGCTCGATGACGGCGAAGTCGACCCCACTCTCATCGCCCAGTCGGCGATTATCTATCTCGAAGGTTATTTGTTCGACCGGCCAGAGGCCAAGCGCGCCTTCTTTCAAGCGACAGCGCTTGCCAAAAAAGCCGGCCGCAGAGTTGCGCTCACTCTGTCTGATGGCTTCTGCGTCGATCGTCACCGGACTGAATTCCTTGAACTCATCCGCTCTGGTGTCGATATCGTCTTTGCCAACGAAAGCGAGATTACGTCACTTTATGAAACCGCCAATTTCGACCATGCTGCAGCGCATATCGCCGCCGATACCAAACTCGCCGTATTGACCCGCAGCGCGCAAGGTTCCCTTATTCTATCCGAAGGTGCAGCGCACATTATTCCGGTCGATCCAATTGCAGAATTGGTCGATACGACCGGCGCAGGCGACCTTTACGCCGCCGGTTTCCTATTCGGATTGACCAATGGCCGCGATTTGCCCAATTCAGGGCGTCTTGGCAGTATGGCGGCGGCGGAAATTATCAGCCATTTGGGCGCACGCCCCGCTCAATCGCTGGCCGAATTGGCCCGTTGTCGGGGTCTGTAAACCGACCCATTAGGGGCCAATACAATCCAACCATTACCGGCTAATTCTCCGTGGATAGACTGCCTCTCAGCCGTTTATGAAAACGAACGTCATGCAAAATCGCAACGATTTCATATGCATCAATTGATTTATTAATACGACCTTATTTATTTTCCCTGGAAATAGGGATCGAAACAACAGATGCTTTAACTCAACGAATCGCATTTCTCTGAGAGGCTTTTTTCATGTCGAGTGCCAAACCAGCCCGTGGGCGCCCAAAAGGCACGGGCCTCGATGACCGGGCCATTCTCCAGTCGGTAATACAAATGGTTGAGGCCAATCCAAATCTCAAACCGACCACGGCAATCAAATCAATCGGCGTAACCGATCCCTCAGCCATCCGCCGCCTGCGAGACAAATACCATTTAGTGCACGGCCAGGCAGGCGATGCAGCGTCTACCCGGCGCCCAACAGACGCCGTGCGGGTAGTTCAACCGGCCCGCGCCATGGCGTTGAAATCGGTATCTGAGCCTGTCCGCACCGCACCACGCCAGGTCAAGCAGATTGCGCCGCCCCGTCAGACGGGCAAATCGCCCGCCATGCCTGAAGCCATCGAAACCCCTGTGGTTCGTCCCTTAACCGCGCGCCCATCTACGGATTGGTTTTCAGTGTGGGCGGAACTTGGCCTGCAGACAATGGCCGTTTCACTGAACACGCAATTGTTGATTTACGACCAAGTCTTGCGTTCGCCTCCCGTGACGGCCGCCTTGGGCGGCCACGCGGTACTGACTGGCTTTGCCGCTGCCTGGTGTGCGACGAGTCCGGCCTCGAGTAAAACAGTGCATTAAGGTTCTTGCGGAAAAGTGCGTGGCGGTTTTCCGAAGAGAAGCACGGCAATACAAAAGAGCTAGGAGCCCGTTCGCTATTCAATCAAAACCGGATAGACCCTAGCGTACGTGTTTCACTGACACCTCAACATGCGAACTTCAACCGGCCGCCCCCCAGCGGCCGTTTTCTTTTGCCCGCAGCACGACCACCCTACAATTTACGCAACGCCACCGAATCCACCCGGTGATTTGCCGACTTGCGCAGAATCAGACTGGCACGCTGCCGGGTTGGCAGGATGTTTTCTTCGAGGTTCCTGAGATTGATGGTGCGCCAGATCTCACTGGCGTGCTCGCGCGCCGTTTCCGGCTTCAACGCAGCGTAGCGATGAAAATAAGCTCCCGGATCGCGGAACGCCGTACCACTCAGCCGCATGAACCGCTCCAAATACCACTCGGCAATAACATTAGGATCGGCGTCGATGAAAATCGAGAAATCGAAAAAATCCGAGACAAAAGGTATGCCTTCACCACCCTTGGGCAAGCCCGCAGGTTGCAGGACATTAAGACCCTCGACGATCAAAATATCCGGGCTCTCGATGAGCGTCTTCTGATTGGGCAGGATGTCATAATGGAAATGCGAATAGACAGGCGCCTCGGCGCGCCCGCGGCCCGATTTCACATCAGCCAAGAACTTCAGGAGTGCCGCACCATCGAAACTTTCGGGGAAGCCTTTGCGGTTCATAATGCCCCGCTTTTCCAGTTCCGCATTGGGAAATAGGAAACCGTCGGTTGTGATCAGGTCTACCCGCGGATGATCGGGCCAGCGCGCCAGCAACGCTTTTAAGACACGCGCCGTCGTGCTTTTGCCCACCGCCACCGATCCCGCGACGCCCAGAATAAAAGGCACTTTGCTAACCGAACGGCTGAGGAATGTGGAGGTAATCGCATGGAGCTGCTGGAGCGCTGCCACATGCAAATTGAGCAACCGCGAAAGCGGAAGATAAATCTCTACCACTTCATCGACCGACAGCTCATCGATGATGCCCGACAGCTGTTCAAGCTCATCGGGCTCGAGGGTCATCGGCGTATCAGCTCTGAGGCGCGCCCAATCTTGCCGATTGAACATCTGATAGGGAGAAAAAGGCAGGTCAGCCGTCATCGGCACAGGGCTCCACAAGACGGGACGTGAAACACCCATTTGGCCCGATCGCGACTGGCTCATGTCAGCTCCTGATCAACCCCGGCTCCTCGATGCCTTCTCGTCCAGCCCGGATGTTCCCATCCTGCCTTCGAGTACGTTCAGCACATCATTGAGCGAAACCTGGCGCACCTCAAGCAAAACGAGCAAGTGATAGACGACATCGGCGGCTTCCGCCGTCACGGCTGCAGCAGGCGAACTCACCGAAGCAATGACCAATTCGACAGCCTCTTCCCCGAACTTTTTCGCGCACTTCTCCGTGCCCGCATCCAGGAGCTGGCGCGTATATGAACGGTCCGCGGCCGCTGAGCGCCGATCTTGAATTGTTTGTGCAAGTCTTGTAAGTGCGTCGCCGCTCATCAGCCGATCCAGTGCCAGCGCCTAAGGCTGACCCTACAGAGCCTCGCACCTGCGCCGCCGTCAAGGCGCAAACGAATGAGTGGTGAAGGGCAGCAGCGCGCTAGGCTTTTGTTTTGCCGTGCTTCTATCCGGAACACCGCCGCACACTGTTCCGGGAGCACTCAGGTTTACCGTGCTTCTAATCGGAAAACCGCTGCACACTTTTCCGGAAGCACTCAGGCTTACCGTGCTTCTAATCGGAAAACCGCTGCACACTTTTCCGGAAG
>JBEBJD010000094.1:0-5190 GCA_040080075.1 Hyphomicrobium sp.
CTCGCAACATCATGGGCTTCGTGTGGCGTTCATCGCGCCATAGTTGACACCAGCCTTGCCGCACCACTGGTCAACTTTGGCGCGACGCCACACGAGCCGGGGAAGAATAAGGAAGCGCTGGCTTGGCTGTCAAAAAATGGGGAAATAATTTCCTGTCCACTCACCACTCACCACTCACCAAACATTTTCGGCGACCAGTCTTCGTCTGGCTTCTTGCGTTTGGCGCGCGGTTTGCTCGGGCGCGGCTTTACCGGCGCGCCGTCAGTGTTTGGCGGTGCGCCATTGGTGGCTGTGGGCAACGGCGGGGCTGGCGCCACAACATCGCGCGCCGTGGCTGCAGAGCCCGAAACCGCCAAGCCTCCAACCGGCGCAGGCGCAACAGGAACTGCAACTGCTGGCTCAACTGCCGCGGGTTGTACCGCTATCGGAGCCGGTAGGATCGAGGCGGCCGGCAACAGAGCTACACCTTGGCCTGTTGCTCCGCCCTCTCCGGCGACAACGAATGGCGCCCAGTATGCGGGATGGGCTTGCCGTTCGCCGCCTTTGATCAACGCCATGCTGGCTCGGCGCAGCGCCTCGGCGCGCCCAACTGAGGGGTCTTTGCTCATTTCTCCAAACGCGCCGGTCACGAGCTTGACGGCGGCATCCGAGTCGACCGCCCAGTGCGACACCAGCATGGCGCGCGCACCGGCATAGAAGAACGCCCGCGCCAAGCCGGAAAGGGATTCAGCGCCCGCGCCATCACCGCCCGCCGTGTTGCAGGCCGACAGCACCACCCAATCGGCGTCGAGCTTCAGGTTGGCGACTTCTGACGCCATCAACAATCCGTCGTCACCGTGCGAAGTTTTTTCGGGCGGCGTCAGCAAGAGGGCGGGCTCGGCACGCGCACCGCTGAACAGCGCGGTTTCGCGCGCCAGCAAACCGTGGGTGGCAAAATGCACGACACGCACTCCAGCCAGCGCACCGCTCTTCGAGAGGGCCTTCAGTCCCTGTTCGGTGGCGCGCTCGCCCAATAGAACGCTGCCATCATCGGCATTGAGGAAGCGGGCGACCGTGCACAGCTCACCGGCGGTTTCGGGCAGGGCCGGTTGCTGGCGCAGGGCCGCAACATTGACGAGGCCGCCGCGCAACAGGGTCTGGATACTGGCGGCGAGCGGGAACGAGGCGGTATCGCTGGAAACGGGGGCCGCTGCAGTGGCGCACGACTGCCTGGCCCAGGCCCGCTTATCGGTGCCGTCCACGCCGGTCAAAAGTGGATTACCAATGCCGATGAACGGCTTTACGGCATGGCTTGGCATCACGTTCTGGCGCAGAGCTTTGAGGCTGGCGAGCGAGGGCAGCATGGTGACGGCGTGATCATTGATCAGCCATGCGGCGCGGGCGTAGCTTTCCCCCGCAGCTGGCTTGGCGGAAACGAGCACGCCGAATGGCAAGGCGGTCAATGGGCCGGAAGGAACAATCAGCAGGTCCTTGCCTTTGATTGCTTCCGCAATCGGTCCCATCAGAATGGTGTAGAGGCCGTGAGCGCGTTCGAGACTGAAGGGCAGAGGCGCACCCGCTTTGAGAGCATGTTTGGGATCGAGGCCAAGCCATGTTGCACAGGCCGCGCCGCTCCCGTCACGCCACTGCGCTTGATCAAGGCCGCAGCGCAAGGCTTGCACAAGTGTGTTGAGTTCCGTCTGCTTGATGGGTAGGCGTTCCCAGCGCGTTTGAGTTTTTGTCAGCACCCACACGTGCGCGGCTCCGTCCGCCACATAATAGTGCACCACCGCCTCGTGTGGCGCGAGGAGAGTTTGCACGTCTGATATGGTCACCGGCGAGGGGGCGGCGAGTTCGCCAAAGCGTGGAAAGGTCTGCTGCAAAATCTTGGATACGTCAGCGCGCCGCAGTTCGATGGCACTCAAGCGCGCGCGCAATTGCGTTTCAAGAGCCGCGTCGCGGGCGCCTGTTTGCGAGAGTAATGCCGTCAGGCGGTTGTCGCGGCCCGTCCACTCGACCGCGAGGTCCTGCCATTCGCGCACCAAGCCCGCAAGGATGGGGTCGCCGGAACTGAAGCGGGCGGCCAGCGCCGACAACGCGAGCCCGGCGGGCGAAATAGTTTCCCATTGGCCCGCATCGAGTGCGCGCGCCAGTTCACTTGCCTCATCATGGGTGGCATCAGCTGGCTGGGGCGGGCGCCGCGACTGCCATAGGGCCTCGACCAGTCCGGCATAGGCTTGCCGCTCGGCCATCATCCCGCCACGTGCCAGGTGGGTGAGGCCGGCGCCCCGTGTGCGCTGCGCCAGATCAATCGTCACCGCCTGTTGAAAAGCATCCGTAGCCTCTTTGATTTTGCCATCGGCAAGCGCGGCCGTGCCATCGCCCACCAACGGAATGAGCAAATCCGTGTGTTCAGGGCCAAGCCGGCTGGTCAAAACCTCGATAGACTTTTTAAACTGTGCCCGCGCTTCGCTCCAGCGCCCCATGGCGTTGTAGAGATCGCCCAGATTGTTGCGGACCTGGGCGGGGGCGGGATGGCCGGGACCATAAACGCTTTCCTCGATAGCCAGCGCCTTCAGAAGATGCGTTTCGGCCCCGGCCCAGGCGCCCGTATCGATGAGGTAGCGGCCAAGGTTGGTCAGCGTCGTGGCAATGCGAGGGTGCCCAGCGGGCAGCGACTTTTCCATGAGATCGAGAGACTGCCGCAAGCGCGCGCCCGCTTCCTGCTGGCGTCCTGTGTGCCGGTAGACCGCCGCCAGATTATCGTTGACGATGGCCAGGGCGACGGGATCGGGCGGGGTCTGGGCCGCCGCAATCTCGAGATTGCGCAACAGCAGCGGTCCGGCTTCGCCATAGCGTCCCACTGCGATCAGGAATGCGCCGAAGTTGCCCGCCGCCTCGCCCACCACCCGATGCTCGCGGCCAAGCGCCTGTTCAAGCAACTGCAGCGCCCGCTTGTGATGGGGTTCCGCCAGCTCATAGCGCCCCATTTCCCCATACAGCACGGCAAGATTGTCGCTCATGATACCGGTGTTGGCGAGCTGACCCTGCGCCTCCATGAGCGGGATTGCGCGCAGATAGAGTGCTTCCGCGCTAGCATGATTTGCGAGCGCGCGCTCGGCGCGGGCAAGACTGTTCAAGGCCCCGGCAAGGCGGTTGTGTTCCGGCTCCGGCATGGTTTCGGCGATCGCAACGGCCTTGCTGGCCCACGAACGGCTTTCTGGATAGCGGCCCGCTGCATTGGCAATGTCGGCCAGCAGTTGCGATACCTTCGCCATCGCACCGGGGTTGGGTTGGCCAGGCGGCGCGATTTTGGCGAGCGCCTCTTCAGCCAGCTTGAGCGCGCCATCGTAATCGGCCGCTTGCAGATACGAGCCCAGCAGCGCTTCGGCTGCAATCTGGTATGAATCGCTGACCGGCGGCGGCAGGGCGGCATAAATTGCCATGGCCTTCCGCCAGTGATCGCGGCTCTCATCGATTTTCTGAACCCCACGCAGCACAAACGCCAGATTGTTGTGATGGTGCGCGGTACCAATATGCGCGCCGTATCCCTCACGGCCGGCCCGCTCAATGAGCCCCGTGTACATGCGCACGACGTCTTCCGAGCGGCCCTGCGCTTGATAGATCAGCCCCAACTCGCCCGCGATGTTGCGCACGTCCTCATGGATGGCCGGCAGCTTGACATCGTAAATGCCCCACGCACGCTCAAGACTGTCGCGCGCCTCATCGGTCCGCCCGGCCCGCTTAAGCAGAAAACCGAGATTGTGCGCGGCGATGCCGGCCTCGATCGCTTGCGCTCCGTGAATTGACTCACTCAACGCTAAAGCCCGTTTGGCCGGCTCGATGGCATCGGCAAACTTGCCGGACTTCATGAGGGAAAGCGCCTCGGCCTTCAAACGGCCAAGTTCTGCGCTCTCAGAAGGCGATGGCGAACTCGATGCTCCAGCAACCGGCGCAGTGTCTTGCCCGCATACGGGAAGAGCAAAGAACGACGCGGCAACCGCTGCCAGAACGGCGGCAGCGCGCATTCGCATAGTGCACCCCCTCAATCGAACTCCGGTATTTCAGTTCCGACTGTAACAAAGACATCCAATCTTGGCCACATTGTTACCAGGCACGCGGAGCGTGCGGTGTTACCAGGCACGCGGGGCGTGCGGTGTTACCGGGCACGCGGGGCGTGCGGTGTTACCGGGCACGCGGAGCGTGCGGTGTTACCGGGCACGCGGGGCGTGCTGTCCTCAACCGTCCAGAAAATCCTCGATGATATACTTATGTAGCGAGGCTGGCTTAATGCGGCCTTCGCTGCGCGTCGGCATCGAGCGCACAGAAATCCCTGCCTCGTGCACGGTTTCGGACGATCCCGAAACGAGCGGGTGCCACCACGCCAGCCCACGGCCGTCATCGATCCTCCGGTAGCCGCACGATGCGGGCAGCCACTCCAAGCTTCGCACCTTGGCGACATCTATCGAGAGGCAGTCATGCACAACTTTGTGCCGGTTGGAGTAGTCCTTGCATTTGCAGGTGCCCTGGTCGAGCAACCGGCAGGTCAGGCGCGTTAAATAGACTTCGCTGGTATCTTCGTCTTCCAGCTTCAAAAGGCAACAGCGGCCACACCCATCGCACAGGCTTTCCCACTCCTCGGGCGTCATTTGTTCCAGAGTTTTGACTTCCCAGAAAGGCTTGCTATCCACAGTTTACGTTGCCTCTCTGCCCGCCCCCCAACCCAGGCAGGGGATCGGGAACATATGTTGATAAATTGCCACAATGAAATCGTGGAGTGATTCTCCGCTAGTGTGGCGGTTCAGAAGTTGCCTGTCACCTGATGCACGCCCTGTAGGGAACTTCTGAACCAAAGCCACACTAGTGCCCTGATCGCGAAGTTCGTCTCATTCTCCGGCGCACTCATAACAAACTTTGCGAACAAAAGGACACTGGAAAACCAATGATTCTAGTGTGATTTAGGTCGAGAAGTCCGCCAAAGCGGCCGCAGCAAGAATGAAGCGGACTTCTCGACCATCACACTAGAAACCCAATAAATCTAGTGTCCCTTTTGAATCCGAAGTTCGCAAAAGTGACTGCCGCGAGGCGGGTGCGAACTTCGATTTTGGGACACTAGTACCCGGAATCACAAATGGCTATGACACATGACGAACGAGGATGCTCGCCGGCCAGGAGCGGCGCGAAGAGCGTAGCCCAGCTACGGTCGAGCGT
>JBEBJD010000022.1:0-5163 GCA_040080075.1 Hyphomicrobium sp.
GCCTTTCTCTTGCCACGACTCTTGCCCTAAGAAGGCAAGGTGACTCCTTCCCCTGTGGCGAGAGCATCGTATGTCTCAAAAAGCGCATTCAGCTGGAATAAGGCGGACGGCAGTGGCGGCGCTGCTGTGCCTTTTGTTGGCGCCTTGGGGACACAGCATGGCACAGCAAGCTCCAAGCGGCGGCGCAGCACCTGCAAGCGCCGCCGACGCCATCGCGGATTTCTTTTCGAGCGCTGGCGACCAGATTTTCGAAGAGTGCATTTTCGAACTCTCTCAAGAGCAGATCGACGTCCAGCAGGAACTGATCAAAGCCTATACCGGCATGGGCGCCAGCGGGCTGGTGGCGCGGCAACTCGCGGTCAAACAAATCCAGCCGCCAAAATTGTCGGAAAAATGCGAACAGATCCGGCGCCAGCCGAAGGCCGCCCAGCCAGATTGGTCAACGACCACAATCCCTGTTCCAAAAAAGCCGGCCATCGCAGCCGCGCCGAAGAAAGCGCCCGAGCCACTTGCCCCTGCTACGGCACTTGCAAAAACGGCACTTGCAAAAAAGAAGCCGCTGCCGCAGTGGGACTGCGCGTCCAACGTCGACTACGTCACCATTCACCACAACGGCTTTGAAAGAAAGCTGACCGATGGCGAGATCTGTAATCCGTTTGAGGATGTCGTCCATGAAGTTCCCGCGTCGTTGAAAACATTCCGCCTGGGCTACACCATCAGGACCGGGCGCGTGTTTGTTATCGCCGATGATCCGCAATTCAATGGTAAAACCATCACCTGGGCCATCTCCGGCCGCGACGTTTGCCGCAACAATCCAGATCCCGATTGCTTGGCTGCACGCGCCGTCGGCCCGCTGCCACCGGGCGAGTATTCATTCTCGGACAACAAAGCGCAGCGCGTCAGTTGGGGGCCCAAAACCAAACGCAATGTGGCAGGCATTTATCTGACGAAGTTAGCCAACAAAGAGCGCTTCAGCCCAGCGCAGGCCGCCGCCATCCGGGCGCGCGGCAACATTGCCATTCATGTGCGCTTGAAGGGCGAAATGTCGGAAGCGTGCCTCGGATTGGAGCCGAAGGGCTGGGCTCATGTTGCAACTTTGATCAAAGACATGCGCGCCACCGGCGTCACCGTTTTGATCGACGAGCCCTATCCGCAAATCGCCGAAGCCCCGCCAGTTATTGTGGCCTCATCATTCTCGTTTTCGAGTTTGTTTAAGTGAGGGGGTCGGGGGAGGATGGGGCCGTGACGCGACTGCAAAACAATCGTGATCCAAGTCCCCGGACAAGGATAAAGATAGCGCGGCCGGAACAGCGGCACAGGCTAAATTCGACGCGCAAGCCCACCCACAGGTGTCATCCTCGGGCTTGTCCCGAGGACCCATCGTGCTGCATGCTGTGGTGTCAAATGAGAGCGCGGCCGGCACCATGTACACCTACTGGGTCTACATCCTCGCGAGCAAACCCTATGGCACGCTTTATATTGGCGTGACCAACGACCTTCTCGGCCGCGCGTCGTCTCATCGTGACGGCACTGGCTCGAAATTCACGAGCCAATATGGCCTCAAGCGGCTCGTCTATTTCGAACCGTTCGCGGATATCGACGAGGCTATCCAACGGGAGAAAACTTTGAAGCATTGGGTGCGGCGGTGGAAAATCAACCTCATCGAGCGCGACAACCCGCATTGGTCAGATTTGTATCCCGCGCTGCGGGCACTACCGGGAAACGCGAGCGACTGAGCAAGTAGATGAATGGATCCTCGGGACAAGCCCGAGGATGACACCTGTGGGGCGGCGGGACTTGGGGACATGACGCGATTGCGCAAGCCAATCGTGATCAAGTTCACGGACAAAACAATTGGCCGCCGTCCAAAATACCCTGGATGTCATCCCGGCTTTTATTGCCGGGATCCATTCGGCCGGGTCGATAGTGTTGCAAGTGTCCAGCATTCCAACAGGTGTCCCAGTCTGCTGCACGATGGGTCCTCGCGACAAGCGCGAGGATGACCCCTGTGGGGTGGCGGGATTTTGGGACATGACGCGATTGTGTCAGCATCACGATCGTGTCCCCAGACAAACAGAAAGAGTAGGGCGTTACGAGTGAGAAAATGTGCGAACGCCCGCCATGGATTGTTGGGTCGCGCTGCGCTTGACCTAAGCTACGGTCTACTCGTTAACACCCACTGCGTCACCCATCGCCTCGATGCCTTCGTAGACGGTTTTCGTGCTCTGTTTGACGCTGTCTTTCGGGTGGTCATCGCATCGAGCGGTGACGACTGCTGATGTAGTCTGCTTCCCCTCATCAGTCATGCGCGCGAAGATTTTTGGCCGACCACGAGTTGCATTCTTTCGATCTAGTTCTGTGAACTCTCGCTCAACAACACTATAGACTTCGCGAACTTGAGCCATGTCAGGTTGGGACGCGTCGAATATCGCCCTCACCGCGCGGCACGACATATGTTCGTCTACCGTTCCACCCGCATACGATTCACTAATGATCACAAGAGTGACTGTGAACAGTGCTGCCGCAACCTTAAGATATTTCATTGCGACTTCCTATTTCAGGTCCCGCTTTGGTGCCGCGTAGTTTTTTACACCCGCATCGGCATCAGCACGTACAGCGCGTGGTCGTCGCTGTCATCGCGGATCATGGTTGGGGAACCCGGATCGTTGAGCATAAAGCGGGCTTCCTCGCCCTCGAGCTGGCCGGCGATGTCGAGCAGGTAGCGCGCGTTGAAGCCAATTTCCAAGGGCGTGGAACTGTAGTTGACGCTGACCTCTTCGGTGGCGCTGCCGCCTTCAGGATTGTTGACCGACAGCACCAGCTTGTTCTTGCCGATGTTGAGTTTGACGGCACGCCCGCGCTCACTGGCAATTGTCGACACGCGATCAACTGCGCTCGTGAACTCGGCGTTGGAGACGCGCATTTCCTTGTCGTTGCCTTGCGGGATAACGCGGCCATAGTCGGGGAAGGTGCCATCGATCAGCTTCGACGTTAACGTCACACTGCCGATTTCAAAACGCACCTTGGCGGCGCTAACGCCGACCTTGATCGCCCCGCCATTGCCTTCGATCAGACGATGCAGCTCGTGCACGGTCTTGCGCGGCACGATCACGCCCGGCATGCCTTTAGCGCCGGCAGGTAACGGCAGCTCAACTTGAGCGAGGCGATGCCCATCGGTTGCGACGGCCCGCAACGTGGCCTCCTTGCCGCGTTCGGCCGCATGCAGGAAAATGCCATTGAGGTAATAGCGCGTTTCTTCGGTCGAGATGGCAAAGCGGGTTTTCTCGATGAGGCGTTTGAGATCTTGCGCGGCAATTTCAAACGAGTGGCCCAGTTCGCCGGCATTGAGATCGGGAAAATCTTCCGCACCCAGGGTCTGCAGGGCAAAGCGCGACGGTCCCGCCGTGACGGTCAGCCTCTCCTTCTCGGCATCGCGCTTGATGTCGACTTTGCTGCCATCGGCCAGTTTGCGCACGATATCGTGCAGCATGTGAGCTGGCACTGTGACCGCGCCCGACTGCGTTACTTGAGCCGGCACTTCTTCGATCACTTCGCGCTCTAGATCGGTGGCGCGCAGCTCCAGTGACTGGCCCGAAGCGCGCAACAGCACATTGGACAAAATCGGAATGGTGGTGCGCCGCTCAACGACACTCGTCACATGGCCAAGGGCTCTCAGCAGCTCGCCACGTTCAATTTGTAAGTGCATCGAAGGCCTCGGGCGGTTTCGCGAGCGGCGGGCCTATGTGGCCAGCCCGCTCAACGGGTATGAAATCGGGGGTCGTCCCAGTGCAAACTGAACCCGGCGGCGGTTGGCGCCGCAAGTAACAAGGAATCGCGCAAGGACTCCGTCAGATTGACCTGAAAGGCCGGGGGAATTCAAGTACAACCCGAGCTTGGCGCCGGTTGGGGTGCCTATAAAACGCCTGGAGCGGCGCATTTGCGTGCGCCGCCCCGGAAATTAAGCGTTTTGGCGATGTGCCCAGTCCTGACAGACACGGATGGGCCGGACGTTGCGGTTCGTAGGGCGGATTAGAGTGCTTTCTGGAAAAGTGTGCAGCGGTTTTCCGAAAAGAAGCACGACAAAACAAAGAGCTAGAGCACGATCAACTTAAACGGAATCGATTGGGGATTCACACGGGCTCGCGAATATGATTCAAGATCAGGGCTGGATCGGAGGCCAGCCCGCATGGCACGAGCTTATTCTCTCGATCTGCGTGAACGCGTCGTTGCAGCCGTCGATGGCGGCCAGTCCTGCCGTTCTGTGGCCGGAACTTACGACGTCAGCGTCTCTTGCGTCGTGAAGTGGTCGCAGCGGTTCCGCACATCAGGCAGTGCGGCACCTGGAAAGATCGGCGGACATCGACCGGTTTTGCTAGCCGATCATCGCCATTTCATCCTTGAGCGGATTGCAATAGAACCGCACGTCACGTTACGCGGCCTGCAAGCCGAGCTTGCCGGGCGCGGCATCGCCGTGAGCTTCGGGACACTTTGGAACTTCGTGCGCCGCGAAGGCCTGAGCTTCAAAAAAAAGCCTGCTGCCAAGCGAGCAGGACCGGCCTGACGTCGCCCGCCGCCGGGTCCGCTGGAAGAAGTATCAGGCGCGCATCGATCCACGACGTCTCGTATTCATCGATGAGACTTGGGCCAAGACCAACATGGCGCCGCTGCGCGGCTGGTGTGCGAGCGGCAGGCGGCTCAATGCGAAAGCCCCGCACGGCCACTGGAAGACAATGACTTTTCTGGCAGCACTCCGCCATGACCGCATCGATGCGCCGTGGGTTCTCGAAGGACCCATCAACGGTGAATGCTTCAAGATCTACGTCGAGCAAGTTTTGCTGCCGGCGCTTCAACCCGGCGATGTTGTGATCATCGACAATCTCGGCAGCCACAAAGGCAAGGCGATCCGGGCCGCAATCCGTTCCGTTGGCGCCAGACTGCTGTTCCTGCCGCCCTACTCGCCCGACCTCAATCCGATTGAGCAAGTCTTTTCGAAGCTCAAAGCCCTATTGCGAAAGGCGGCTGAGCGCACCGTCGAGGCCACCTGGAAACGCATCGGCGAGCTGCTTCATTGCTTCTCAGCCAGCGAATGCAACAACTACCTCGTCAACTCCGGTTATGCTTCCACCTAAATTGATCATGCTCTAGGCGGGGACAATCCCGGGT
>JBEBJD010000053.1:0-21996 GCA_040080075.1 Hyphomicrobium sp.
GCCCAGCTCAGCCTTTCGTCGCGCTGGGCCTTGGCGATGTTTTGCATGCGCAGCGGGAAGACAATGTTTTCAGCCACGGTCTTGTGGGGAAAGAGCAGGAAGTTCTGGAACACCATGCCGATGCGGCGGTGATAGGGGGGCATGTAGGTAACATCCTGCCCTCCCACCATGACCCGCCCGGAAGTAGGATGCTCCAACCCGGCAATGATCCGCAGCAATGTCGTCTTGCCGCAACCCGAAGGGCCGAGCAACGCGATCAATTCCCCTTTCGGCAGATTGAGCGACACGCCATCCAGAGCCTTAAACGCACCGAACGATTTGTGGATGTCCTTGACTTCAATGCTCATGCGGCAATCTCCTGTTGGACTTCGCGGCCGGCATGCCACTCGATATAGGACTTAATTCCAAGCGTGACCAAGGCAAGCATTGCCAGCAGCGACGCGACTGCGAATGCGGCTGCGAACTGGTATTCATTGTAAAGTATTTCAACGTGTAGAGGCATGGTGTTGGTCTCACCACGGATATGCCCGGACACAACTGAGACGGCACCAAATTCGCCCATCGCTCGCGCATTACATAGGATCACTCCATAGAGCAGCGCCCACTTGATATTCGGAACGGTAACGCGCCAGAAAGCTTGCCAGCCCGATGCTCCAAGTGTGATTGCGGCTTCCTCTTCATCACGGCCTTGCGCTTGCATGAGCGGTATCAGTTCGCGCGCAATGAACGGGAATGTCACGAAGACGGTGGCCAGCACGATACCGGGCACCGCAAAAATGACTTTGATATCGTGGTCAGAGAGCCAAGGTCCAAACCAGCCATGCGCTCCGAATATGAGTACGTAGATAAGACCGGCGACCACGGGAGAAACCGAGAATGGCAGATCGATCAGCGTGATCAGCAGTTGCTTGCCGCGAAAGTCGAATTTGGCGATAGCCCAGGCTGCGGCAACGCCAAATACCAGGTTCAATGGCACGGCGATGGCAGCGGCCAGCAGAGTCAAGCGGATTGCTGAGAGGGCATCGGGCTCGGCGAGTGCGCTGATATAGGTGCCAAAACCCTTGCGCAAAGCCTCGACGAATACGGCGATGAGCGGGAGCAGCAGAAAGACAATGAAGAATGTCAGTCCGATGCCCAGCACGAGTCTTCTGACCCAAACTGCATCGCGTGTCGAGATATTGGCTTCAAAGCGGCTGGCAGAGCCCGAGTGCGGGCCAAGGCGTGCAGCGTTGGCTCTCATCAGTATTTTCTCCCCTGGCGTTTGGACGTCCAGGCCTGCAGACCATTGATCGCGAGCAACAGGACAAAGGACACGGCCAGCATCACCGAAGCGACAGCAGTTGCACCCTGATAGTCGTACTGTTCAAGCTTACTTATGATCATCAGGGGCGTAATTTCCGAAACCATCGGAATGTTTCCAGCAATAAATATGACCGAGCCGTATTCACCGGCAGCGCGCGCAAAGGCCAGTGCAAACCCTGTCAGCAGCGCGGGCAAAAGCGCCGGAAACACCACGCGGCGGAAGGTCTGTGCGCGGGTGGCGCCGAGACTTGCGGCGGCTTCTTCGAACTCTGCATCCAGGTCTTCTAGGATGGGTTGCACAGTGCGCACAATAAAAGGTAAGCCGATGAAAATGAGCGCCACCAAAACGCCGGGCGGGCCAAACGCAATCTTGATTCCGATGGGCTCAAGGAACTGCCCGAGCCAGCCGTTTTTGGCGTAGAGCGCGGTCAGCGAGATGCCCGCCACCGCGGTCGGCAAGGCAAACGGCAGATCGATCAGCGCATCGACCAGCTTCTTGCCGGGAAACGTATAACGCACCAATCCCCAGGCCAGAACCAGACCAAACACAACATTGATGGCCGCAGCCAGCAGGGAGGCGCCGAAGCTAAGCTTGTAGGATGCCACGACGCGCGGCGACGCCACAGCCGCCACGAACGACTCCCAGCTCATACCGGCGGTCTTCATGAACACGGCCGACAGTGGAATCAAAACGATGAGCGACAGGTAGGCCAGCGTAAAGCCGAGCGACAGGCCGAAGCCAGGCAACACCCGGTGTGTGCGCGCAACAGGCATTTGAGCCTCAATTGTTTATTGTGTTGGAAGTGTCAGCAGGGTCACGAACCCCAACGACAAGAGAAGGCCGGTCCAGCCCATAATCGTTTCAAAGCGTGCTCTATCGAAGGGCATGTCTAACCTCTGCCGTGGCGTCTGTTTTGATGTTCACTGAAGCAGACTATTGCGGACGCCAGCCGTATCGAACCAATTAGAAGTGCAAACGATATGCAAAACCTGGCAATAGACTTCTGAACGGGGCTCAGCGCCCGTTGACGCTATTGCGCCGCATGGTGATAACGAGATAGGCGACAACATCCTCGCTGCCCGGATTGAAATACATTTGCTCCACATCCGCTTCAAAGAGAATGGCATCCCCTTCGGTCAGGTGCGCCGGCGCATTGCCATCGGTGGCGAAATCCATTTCACCACGGGCTACAGCGAGGCTAGCACGCGAGCCGGGCTGGCGCGCGCGCGTGCTCTCTCTATGACCAGGCGTGATGCGTATTTCGTAAAACTCCGCAGCCAAGTCGAACTCGGGTGAGGTGAATGCCCTCATTGAAAATCCGCCATCGCTCGATGTCAGGCTGTGGGTGCTGGATTTCGGCAAGACCACACCATGGCAGGATTTTGGCAATTCGATCAAAGCAGAAGCGGGCACACCTAAAGCGCCAGCGATTTTCCAGATCAATGTAATCGTGGGAACGCTCTTGGCTGTTTCGATCTGGCCCAGCATGGCACGGCTGACTCCCGACGTCTTAGCCAGCATGTCGAGGGAGTAGCCATGGGCTTTTCTCAGCCGTCTCAAATTCTCGCCAATTGCCGCCGGAATGTATTCAGAAATGTGTGCATCGCTGCCACGTCCGGGCGTCTCTTTCTCTCTCATTGCATTGAACCGTGCCGCCACGTTCCTGATCCGCCGCTAAATTAGCTTGTTGTGGCCAACCTAGCGGCCACTTCGTGTTCCAGGAACGAAGAATAAGTGCTGAGCTTATAATCAGCGCCGTGTCACACGCTTGCGCATCAGATTGGGAATGGCCTTCCTTGCCGATAAAAAAAGAGCCGCCCGGCCGGGCGGCTCTTTCCTCATTCTGATAGCTTTTACCGGCTCTGCGGGAGAAGGCCGGCGATCAGAACTTGATGATACCTCCAGCCTGAACCACATCCAATCCTTCCAGATCGACTTCGGTCTGCGTGCCTGCAATGCCGGCACCGCCAGTCGAATTGATCACGGTCAGATCGGACTCGTAATGGCGCCAGTTGAGATAGGCAACAAACGCCGCCGCATCGAAGCCTTGAGCAAGACCAAAGCCATAGGACTGCACACCTGACGTCCAGACCGCCGCCCGGTCGAACCCGGCTGGGATGATGGCGTCGTCCTCTGCAAAACGGCGTGTTGTGGCACCACCCTCGTATTCGTAATATTCGCCATAGATCGTGGTCTTGCCAACCGGCAGCCACTTCTTTTCTATGCCACCTTGCAGTGCCCAGAACGTTTGCTCGCCGTCAGCGTTGAGCCCCGTGAACAGAACTGTCTTGTTCAACAGATCGTCGGTCTTCTGGCCCGCACCTGCGTTCAGGAATAATCCCGTTGCGCTGTGCAGCAAGCTGACTGAACCGCCAAACTGGTCGCAACTCGTATCGGCACCAAGACCGGTCGCCTGCACGGCTGCGCACACCGTCTTGGTCTGAACACCATCGGTGATAGAGCCATAGCCGATACCGGCGTTGACGCTGATACCCGCGAACTCGCCCTTGTAACGCAAGGCGACGTCCCAGAAATCGTCCTCGCCCCAGGCCGCCGAAATGGCAAAGCCCGCAAACTCCGGCGAGATATATTTGACGGCGGTGAAGCGCCGTTCTCCTTCACCTGGCTGGTCCCCACCTATGCCAATCAGGCGGCGCCAGCTTTCGCCGCTCTTTGCACCATTGGTTCCGCGCAGAAACAGCCCCAGGCCGCTATCTTCCACGTCTGAAAACTTCGAGAAGTCGGCGGTTTGCGTCTGGTTCAACTCGGTGATGGCATCGGTCGCCGTCGCCTGGTTGCCAACGGACACCGCGCCCAGGGTCTTGCTCTTCACGAACCAGAAACTGTCGCGCAAATCGAACCCGACGTCAGACGGATTGGAACTGCCAGTTGGATCGTCCTGAGTGAAGCGTTTCGAGTTGGCGGCTCTGACACCAATTTCGATTCGATATCCTGCTTCCCAGTCGCCGTCTATCTTGGCCTTGCCGGTGAAGCGGAAACGCGAACGCGAGTTATCGTTGGTGTAAACGCCGATATTGCTCTCAAAGCCATCGTCCCACGCCAGCAGCGTTTCGTTGATCTGACCGGACACTTCGAGCGACACTTTTCGATTGCCCTTGCGCGCGGTTGTTGCCTCTAGCTCTGCGATGCGTTCTTCGAGGTCGGCGCAGCAGTTGCCGCCAAGATCGGCTGCTAGTGCCGGATGACTGGCTCCGCTCAAGGCCAAGGTAGCCACTGCTATAGCCCAGAACTTACTCTTCATTTTTAAACCCCCGTTCATATCGAAAAGCCTCTGTTATCTTGGAATCAATTCCACCATAATGGATTGATAGTGTTGAAAGATTTTCTTCTTTGTGCCGGACAGTCAACGGCATTTGGATTAAACGGAACGTGTCTGCTTTATTGGCGTGACACGTCCGTCACAGTTGCCTCAAATGCGCCGTTCATTCGGTTGACGCACCGTCCAGCCTGCCTGTTCAAGAAGGTTGGCGGCACGGATCAGATCCCGCGACTGGTCATTGCTGTATGAAATGCCGCGGTGGACGGCTTGGCCGGCGCCGCGATTGGTCGTGTGCCGCAACAGAGCCCGGCGTTGATGAGCCGGTGCCGAGTGGTCAGCAGCTATGGCGGTCGACGCACCAGCCTTCGCGTGCGTTCGAAGCCGCTCAAAGATCTCGAGCCCTTCCGGCCACGGGCCGAAGCCCGCATCGGCATTGATGTGTCCACTTGCTCCGAGATTGATGAGATCAGCGCCCCATAGATCGGCCCAATGTGCTGCACGCTCCAAACGCATCCACGGATCATTTGTGCTGGCCACAACGACGGCCGGAAATCCAAGGCCGCTGGCCGGCAAATATTCAGAAACGGCGAATGCGTCGGGGTCGGCTGGAGCCACAAGCAGAGCGCCTGCAATGCGCTCCCGGTGGTCAACGG
Organism: Hyphomicrobium sp.; assembly: GCA_040080075.1. Classification (GTDB taxonomy): domain Bacteria; phylum Pseudomonadota; class Alphaproteobacteria; order Rhizobiales; family Hyphomicrobiaceae; genus JANNFX01. Next base: position 5,237 of record JBEBJD010000053.1, read on the forward strand.
CGGCCTGAACTGCCGCTAGCACGCCAAAGCTGTGAGCAACGATGAATAGCCGGCCAGGATGCCTTGCAATATCCCTGCGAACACGTGCCGCCCAATCGGGCAGATAAGCATCGTGCCAATCTCGCTGGATAACGCGGACCGCCGAGGGAAGCTGCTCTTCAAACCAGGTTTGCCAATGGTCTGGTCCGCTCGAATGAAGTCCGGGTACTATTAGAGTGGTGGCCATGATGTGTCTCACTTAACTAGAGTTCCGATGTGTTTGATTGGATTGCTGCCCTATCCTCGCGGGATAGGCGCTGCGTCTGCGCTCTGGTGGGACACATCCGGTTAGGGAGCCAGGCACTGATCCAGCGCAACCCGGCGGGTGTCCGGTGAATTTGCGGCGTCTTGATCGTGAAATGAAAAGTTATCATGCTTGTGGCTCCTCATAAGAATGGCGAAAGCGGCGTGCAGGATGGGAGGAAGCATCCCGCACGCCCCCTTCGCACAGCGCCGGTCAGCTCTTGCCAGGTGCGTAGATTTGATCGAACACGCCGCCGTCCTTAAAGTGGACCTCGGTGGCCTTGGCCCAGCCGCCAAACACCTCGTCGATGGTGAAGAGCGCCACGTTAGAAAACTGCGATTTGTATTTTTCCGCAGCCTTGGCATCGCGCGGGCGATAGTAGTGTTTGCCGGCAATGTCCTGCCCCTCGGGCGAGTAGAGATAGCTGAGGTAGGCCTCCGCGACCTTGCGCGTGCCGTGCTTATCGGCGACCTTATCAACAACCGTAACGGACGGTTCGGCCAGGATCGAAATGGTGGGGGTCACGATCTCGAACTTGTCGGGCCCCAGTTCCTTGGTCGCAAGATAGGCCTCGTTCTCCCAAGAAATCAGGACATCGCCGATGCCGCGTTCAGTGAACGTGGTCAGTGAACCGCGGGCTCCGCTGTCGAGTACCTTGGTGTTCTTGTAGATACGGCTGACCAGATCTTTGGCTTTGGCCTCGTCGCCGCCATCCTGCTTCAGAGCATAACCCCAGGCCGCAAGATAATTCCAGCGGGCGCCGCCCGAGGTCTTGGGATTGGGCGTCACCACTTCGACGCCATCCTTGCCCAGATCAGCCCAGTCTTTGATGGCCTTTGGGTTGCCCTTGCGCACAAGAAATACAATCGTAGACGTGTAAGGAGCCGAGTTGTCTTTAAGGCGCTTGCTCCAATCCGCAGGAATAAGGGCGCCGTTCTTGTGAAGCTGATCGACGTCGCCAGCGAGTGCCAGGGTCACAACGTCGGCCTCTAATCCGTCGATCACGGCGCGAGCCTGTTTGCCAGAACCGCCGTGCGACTGCTTGATGGTGACGGCATCGCCAGTCTCCGTCTTCCAGTGTTTGGCGAAGGCGGCGTTGTACTCCTGATAAAGTTCGCGCGTGGGATCGTAGGAGACATTGAGCAGCGAAACATCGGCTGCAAAAGCGTTGCCAGCCAGTGCGAGAGCACCCAGCGAGATGCTCAGCAGGAGGGCCTTGCGGCGAGTGGGTTGATTAAGCGACATCGTTTTAACCTCATCAATTGTTTTGAACCGCTGAGGAGGTTAGTCGCGGGGAGCTAAGTAGCGAACCAACAAGTTCTGCTTAGCTTATGAAGGGAACCTCCTTTATCGCCAAGTGGGCTAGAAAGTTGCGTTCATAGTAACAGCCAAGACCTCCGCTAGCGGGATGGTCCGGCCGTGCTCAAGTGATCGTGGCCTGCCGCTTCAACAATCACTTGGCTGTTGGCAACAGCCGGTGCCGGTTCTGACCAACGTTTTGGCTAGTACTTGTTTTTGGCCGCCGGACCCGCAGCGAAAAACCGTTTTCCCCATTTTGTTGGAACCGTATCGCTCCGGCGGTGTTCAGCAATCAACACGATGCCGTTACCCATTGATATTAAATGAATTGTGACTGGATTTAGGCAGATTCAATCACCAACTGATGTCCATTGAGAAGAGTGTTGAGTATGCCAAACGCTGTCGAGCTACTGGATCGCAAGTGCCAAAGCCCTGCCGCACGGACTTCTGACCGGGCAACTGGTTCGGTTGACCGTCGATGGGACTATGTTGCCAAGGGCAAACCGGTATTCCAGCCGGGAGAGCCTCGCCGCCTCTATCGCATTGAAAGCGGCGCTGTCTGCCACTTCAGCCAATGGGCTGGCGCTCGTTTCGAGATTATCGAATGTGCCTTTGCCGGAGACATCATCGGGCTGGGATATTTATCAACGCACTCCAGCATCGCGACCGCCATGGCCGATACGATGGTCAGCATCGTGACGCCAGAGGAATTCGAACAGTCACTTCGCGGCGATGATCACTTGGCCTTCAGGCTCGCCGGTGCTGGTGAACGTGAATTCGACTATTTGCGGAATAAATCACTACAGGCGGCCCTGTTGCCGCCACTTCAACGCGTTGCGCATTTTCTGTTAGCGATTGCCAACATCAACGGCACTGAAGGATGCGAGGGCAGGGTCATTGTGGATGATGTCACTTCTGGTTTCGTCGCGCGCCAGCTGCATATGACCATCGATACCATGACGATGGCGCTGCTAAGTCTCCGTCAGAGCGGTTTAATAGACGTAACCGCGAAAGGGCTGCATATCGTTGACGTTGCTGGAATGGAGGCGGTGGCTGCCAGTGCTTAGAGCCTGATCGTTTGAGATGCGAGCACTTCATGCGAGCATCGAGAACGTAAATCAGACTCTAAAACAACCGGTTGAGACGCACGTCAGCACCATAGACTTGCCGTTCCATCAAGAGCGAACGTGCTCTAATGTTCTGTCGGGTTGGATATGTGCAATCTCTACTCCATGACAAGTAGCCGCGACGAAGTACGTCGCTGGATGGGCGTCGCTGACAACCGGACCACCAACTTTAAGCCCATGACTGCTATCTTTCCCGGTTTCGATGCGCCGGTCATTCGCCAGGCCAAAGACGGCGCGCGTGAACTGGTGGTGATGAGTTGGGGATTCGTGCTGCTGCAAGAGGGCAAAGCGCCCAAGCGCGTCACCAACGTGCGCGATGACACGATCCTCACCAGCAGCTTTTGGAAGAGTTCGTTCGCGGAGCGGCGGTGTTTGGTGCCCGCGTCGTCGTATTGCGAACCAAAGGGCGAGAAGCCGGCCGTTTGGCATTGGTTTGCGCTGAAGGGGAGTGGCGAGCGCCCGCTGTTTGCTTTCCCAGGTATTTGGCGGAACTATACGGGGCCAATGAAGAAGGATGGCAATAAGATCTCACTCGACGTATATGCGTTTATGACCACCGGACCAAACGAGCTGACAGCAAGCATCAACCCAGAGCGGATGCCAGTCCTGCTGACTCGTGCGGAAGATTTTGAGACGTGGCTCAACGGCTCGGCCAAAGATGCATTCGCACTGGCGCGGCGGCTTCCGGCCGAATTCATGCGCATTGTCCAGTCCGGCAGCGAACGAAAAGATATCTTCATTGCCTAACCAAAGGATATGGCTATCATGATCGTCATCTATCGCAACGGTGTGCCGGTCGTCGTAACCGGGTGGCGCGCTTGGCTCATCATGTTTGCCGGTGCGCTCGCATTTACCGTCATCGCGGGCCTCATTCTCGGGTTGGCGCTTACCGTGTGGACGGTGATGCTATTTGCACTGCCGGTGATGGTGGTGTTCGGCCTGGTCGCTACTTGGCTCCAGTCGCGGCAGTGATGAGGGTACATCTCATTGTATTTTCATTCTGATTTTCCGTGACCAACGCACAGGAGAAGTACGCTCAGGTAAATGAAGAGTATTGACCAAAGCCGAAGTAAGTGATTGAGGGTCACTTCATGACTCTCGAAGAATACATCGCTGCGATTCACGGACTAGCCGCCAACGACGGCGTGGCGGCACAGGAAAGCTATTGGACGCCGGGGGTTTGGCGTGGGAAGTTCGAGAATGGACTCTCCCCTTCGGACGCTTGGGATCAGGTCAGGCATCCGGCGCTGAGTGCGCTCTGATTTGCCGAAGGTCTCATGATGGCCGCTGGGCAAACGAGCGCGTGGCCGGATGACCTGCACAATAGTTGCGCGACCGGCTAAAAAAACAGCACCATGGGAGCAGGACAACTGAAAAAGTCCGCGTAATTGCTGGTGTTCTGGATCTGGCACGGCACGTGCAATCTCTCGTCGTCATAACGCCTCTAGGGTTCCGGCTGCAACGCCACGCTTGCAGTGCCAGGTCCGAGAGAGGCTCTCCCGTCTCACACATACGAGGCGGAGCCACGGCGGGATAAAAGCCCGGGAGACCTATACCGCGCAGGACGCTTCGGCTCTTGAACGGAAGGCCTCTCCTGTGCGATCCGTGCGAAGTTGGCCTTCTCATCATCAAGCCGAAGCCCCCGCGGCCCACTTTGAAAGTGTGGTCAACATGAGGGGACTTCGATGAAACGATATTCACGCCAAATTCTAAGAGGCGCTGTTGGACTTGCCGCCATTGCCAGCTTGGTGCTTGCAACCGCTTCGCCAGCAAGCGCAGAAGCGAAGAAAAACTTCAAGGTTGCCTGGTCGATTTATGTCGGCTGGATGCCTTGGGGCTACGCATCTGATTCTGGTATCGTCAAGAAGTGGGCCGATAAATACGGCATCACCATTGAAGTCAAACAGTTCAACGACTATGTGGAATCGATCAATCAATATACGGCGGGTGCCTTCGATGCAGTGACCGTGACCAACATGGACGCGCTGTCAATCCCCGCTGCAGGCGGCGTAGATACGACGGCCGTAATCGTTGGTGACTTCTCAAACGGCAACGACGCGGTCATCCTAAAGGGCAAGGACAAACTGGCGGACATCAAGGGCCAGAACGTCAACCTTGTCGAGTTCTCCGTCTCGCACTACCTGCTGGCGCGCGCGCTCGAGTCGGTCAAGCTCGAAGAGAAGGACTTGAAGGTCGTCAACACCTCCGATGCCGATATGGCAGCGGCCTACAAGACGGCAGATGTAACAGCTGTCGCAACATGGAAACCCATTGTCTCGACGATCTTAGAAGCTCCTGACGCCAAGATGGTGTTCGATAGCTCGCAGATACCCGGCGAAATCATCGACTTGATGGTCGCCAACACAGCCGTCGTGAAAGACAACCCGGACTTTGGCAAGGCACTCGCTGGCATCTGGTATGACACCATGGTTGCGCTCGGTAAAGAACCGGCCGCCAAGGAACAGATGGCCAAGGCCTCGGGCACAGACGTCAAAGGGTTTGACGAGCAATTGGCAACCACAAAGTTGTTTGCGGCGCCAAAGGACGCACTCGCCTTTGCTACGAGTGCCGATTTGAAGGCCACAACAGAAAAGGTTTCCAAGTTCCTATTCGATAAAGCGCTTCTGGGCAAAGACGCAAAAACAGCCGGCGCTATCGGCGTCGAGTTCCCCGACAAGAGCGTGTTTGGCGAAAGCGGCAACGTGAAACTGCGCTACGACGCTACCTTCATGCAGGCGGCAGCCGACGGCAAACTTTAGGCGCCGGCACGGCAACACGGCAGGGCATGATGCGCGCGATCAACCTAAAACCAGACATGACATGGCGGATCGCGCTCGCGTGCCTGCCGTTTGCCCTGTTGCTGCTCGGCTACGTGAGCAGTTCGAGCATGCGGCTGGCGATGAATCCAAACGATAAACTGCTGCCAAGCTTTCATGCGATGGGGGAGGCGCTCTCGCAGTATGCGCTTCATCCAGATCAGCGAACCGGCGTCTACCTAATGTGGGCTGACACGGCGGCGAGTCTGGTGCGTCTGCTTTCGGCGCTCGCGATCTCCACTCTGATTGCTCTTGTAGCCGGCATTGTAATCGGTCTCTTGCCGCTGGCGCGAGCAACCTTTGGGCCCGTCGTAGCTGTGGCCTCCATGGTGCCGCCACTCGCGCTGCTGCCGATACTGTTCATTATAATGGGCTTGGGTGAGGCCTCAAAAATAGCGCTCATCGTTATCGGCACTTCACTCAAGCTCATCCGCGATCTCGTCCTGCGTGTGCAGGAAATTCCGCGCGAGCAGATAATCAAGGCGCAAACTCTGGGGGCATCATCCTGGCAGATCGCGACCCGCGTGGTGCTGCCGCAAATGCTTCCACGCCTCATCGATGCCGTGCGGCTCGAAATCGGACCCGCATGGCTATTCCTGATCGCTGCTGAAGCCATCGCAGCCGATTCTGGCCTTGGCTATCGGATCTTTCTGGTGCGCAGATATCTGTCGATGGACGTGATCATTCCGTATGTCATGTGGATTACGCTGCTGGCATTCATCATGGATGTGTCGCTGCGGGTCTTGCAGCGCAAAGCGTTCCCTTGGTTCGAGCAAGCGAGGGCAGCATGACCGCCATCATCTTTGACAAGGTCTGGAAGGAGTATGGCGATCACGTGGTTCTCGAGCGCATCAGTCTCGAAATAGCGCCGCGCTCGTTTGTTTCTTTAGTCGGCCCATCGGGCTGCGGCAAGACTACGTTTCTCCGCATGCTGCTTGGTGATGATGTACCGACGAGCGGCCAGATCTTGCTCGATGGAGTGCCATTGAAAGCCGAACCCGACGCCGATCGCGGTGTCGTGTTTCAGCGCTATTCTGTGTTTCCGCATCTCACTGTACTGGGCAACGTGCTTATTGGGCGTGAATTCGAGAGGGCGCGGCTACTCGGGAGATTGCGTGGCGAAAAGCGCCGCATAGCGCTCAATGAAGCCGAAGTGTTGCTCAACGCAGTTGGTCTTAACGGCCACGAAAGTAAGTATCCCGCAGCATTGTCTGGCGGTATGCAGCAGCGCTTGGCACTCGCGCAGGCACTAATTAGAAAGCCAAAAATTCTCCTTCTGGACGAACCTTTCGGAGCGCTCGATCCCGGTATCCGCTCCGGTATCCATACGGTCATTAGACAGTTGTGGAACGAAAGCGATCTGACCGTCGTGATGGTCACGCATGATTTGAGCGAGGCCTTCCGGCTCGGCACACGCGTCATTGCTTTCGACCGGCCGCGTAACCGGCCCGAAGAGCAAGAGCGTTACGGTGCCACGCTCAACGATGTCTTTGCGCAGGACGGCGCTGGATCTGCCGCGATGGGAGCCACCATCACACGCGATCTGGAAGTGTGGCCGCGTAAGGTTGCCGGAGCGGCAGAGCCGAGTGGACAAGCAATGGGCGCGCTTGCAGGTCCTGGGCCATAGCATGATCGAAACACCGCCAGGGACGGCCCTGCGCGGCTTCTTTCTCGACCGGGACGGCCCGGACACATCAGTGACAGGCGTTCGCGCCCGCCAGAGAGGAGAGACTTGATGAATGATCTGATTTACGCAGACACATTGCCAGGAGGCAAACATTGGTCGCTCATCGTACGGCGCAACAACCGGCTTCAGCTCACGGATATCGAGGGTGGCGCCAACGTTGGTATGCTGTTCTACAATCCGGTCAATTTATTCGAACGCTACAATATGCCCGACACACTGAAGGGACAGCACACCTTCAAGCTCGCGAAAGGCCACTGTCTCTACTCCGATATGGGGCGCGTGTTCTGCTCGATTGCCGAGGACACTACGGGCTGGCACGACACGGTATGCGGCAACACCAATCGGGACATGGTCGCATCACGCTGGGGTGCAACCAGCTACCAAACACACCGCAATGATTGGCAGCAGAACGGCTTCGATAGTTTCCTCATCGAAGCCGGCAAGTACGGCATGGGCCGGCGCGACCTCGCCGCTAACGTCAATTGGTTTAGCAAAGTAGCCATTGATGAGAGTGGCACCATGCATTTCGACCCCGCGGGATCGCTCGCAGGCGCACACATCGAGCTGCGCTTCGAGATGGATACGCTGATCCTGCTGCACACCTGTCCGCATCCGCTCAATCCCGCCCCTACTTATCCCCGCAAGCCAGTGCGCTATGGCATCCTGGAAGGAGACCAGCCTTCAGATAGCGATGCGTGCCGCCGTTCGGCGGCAGAAAACAGTCGCGCTTTCGAGAATAACCGCCTCTTCCATGCGGGGTGCTGCTGATGGGCACCGCTCCGGCAATCATGGAAAGCCAGCGCATGCCCGGCACGGCCGCCTATCGCGCGTTGGTGAACGCTGGCGATTACTGGATGCACGAGGTCAGACAAGGCGAGACGCTTCGCATTGTCGATGTCGAGGGCAATCAAGCTGCCGATACGCTGTTCTTTAACGCTGACAATCCGTCCGAGCGCTATTCAGCCTGCGACACCTTGCGCGAGCAAGGCAACGTTTTCATAGGTGTTGGAACTGTCATCAGGTCGGATCTGTGCCGGCCAATGCTAACCGTTACGGCCGACACGGTAGGCCGCCACGACACTCTGGGTGGCGCGTGTGCTACCGAAAGCAACACCGTCAGATACGCACTTGAAAAGAAGACGATGCATGCCTGCCGCGACAGCTACCTGTTGGCGTTGGCTGAAAACGGGAAATACGGGCTTTCGAAGCGCGACATTGCCCACAACATCAATTTCTTCATGAATGTTCCCGTCACGCCCGAGGGCGGGTTGTGGTTCGCCGATGGCGTATCGGGCCCAGGGAAGTACGTCGAGATGCGTGCGGATATGAACGTCATCGTTCTCATTTCCAACTGCCCCCAGCTCAATAACCCGTGCAACGATTACAACCCGACCCCGATTGAAGTGTTGCTCTGGTCAGAAGGGGAGTGACGCTTATGTTTTCAAAAGTTCTCATCGCCAACCGCGGTGCCATCGCCTGCCGCATCATCCGCACGCTCGATCGCATGGGCATCAAGAGTGTGGCTGTCTATTCCGATGCCGATCGCCATTCGCCCCATGTGCGCTTAGCGGGCGAAGCCGTGCGCATAGGCCCGGCACCGGCAAGCCAGTCATATCTCGATTTCAATGCTATTCTCGCAGCAGCCAAAGGTACCGGAACTGAGGCCATCCATCCGGGGTATGGCTTCCTATCCGAAAACACAGAATTCGCGGAAGCGTGCAAAGCGGCTGGCATAGCCTTCATTGGGCCCGAACCCGATCACGTGCGCGCGTTCGCGTTAAAGCACACCGCCCGCGAACTGGCTGAGAAGGCCGGCGTGCCGCTTGCCCCCGGCTCGGGTCTCGTCGCCACGGTAGATGAGGCAATGAGAGAAGCGCGCCGCATCGGCTTTCCGGTCATGCTTAAGAGTACAGCGGGTGGCGGCGGGATTGGCTTGCAACGGGTCGAGTGTGAACTCGATCTGGCCGCCACTTTTGAAAGCGTCACACGTCTTGCCTCGAATAATTTCAAAGACGCAGGCGTCTTCGTTGAGAAATACGTTGCGCGCGGCCGTCACATTGAGGTGCAGATTTTTGGGGATGGCAAAGGCCGCGTCGTGGCGCTTGGCGAACGGGATTGCTCGGCCCAGCGGCGCAATCAAAAGGTGATTGAAGAAACGCCAGCGCCAGGGCTTCCCGCTGAGACGCGCACCAAGCTGTTAGAGACCGCAGTCAGGCTCGGCCAAACCGTGAATTATGCCAATGCAGGCACGGTCGAATATCTACTCGATACTGACACAGGTGAGTTCTACTTCCTTGAGGTCAATACGCGCCTGCAAGTCGAGCACGGCGTAACGGAGGAAGTTACCGGCATTGACCTCGTCGAGTGGATGGTGCGCCAAGCCGCCGGAGAGCCGCTGCCTGATATCCTGCCCGAACCTCAAGGCGCCTCGATCCAAGTGCGCCTCTATGCCGAAGACCCGGCCCGCGATTTCCGGCCCAGCTCTGGGTTGTTGACCAACGTGACGTGGCCGCCAGATACGCGCATCGAGACGTGGATTGAAAGCGGCAGCGAGGTGTCTCCCTACTACGACCCGATGATCGCCAAAATCATTGTCAATGGCAAAGACCGGCCAGAGGCGCTTGGCAAACTGCGTGCAGCGCTCAGTGCGACAACGGTCGCTGGCATTGAATCCAACCTCGGATATCTCGCTGAGTTGGCCGCCTCGCCGGTGCTGGCAGCGGGGGAGATGACCACCTCGACGCTCGCCAATTTCGCGTATGCGCCAGCCACAATTGAAGTACTGGTGCCCGGCACCCAGACCACCATTCAAGATTGGCCGGGCCGCGTTGGCTATTGGGCTGTTGGTGTTCCGCCATCGGGTCCCATGGACGCCGTTTCGTTCCGCTTGAGTAATCGGATCATCGGCAATCCCGAAGGCGCGTCTGGGATTGAAATGACATTGTCTGGCCCGACTCTGAAGTTTAACGCCGCCACCGAGATCTGTCTTGGCGGCGCTGAAATGGTGGCGACACTCGATGGGCAGCCGGTTGCCTTCTGGCAGGCGCTTTCTATAACCGCCGGACAAGTCTTAAAGCTAGGTACCATTCCGGGTGCTGGTGCGCGCACCTACTTGGCGGTGCGAGGCGGGCTCGATGTGCCGGCCTACCTTGGCAGCAAGGCGACGTTCACTCTCGGAAAATTTGGCGGCCATGGCGGGCGGGCTCTGCTGACTGGCGATATTCTTCATTTAAGCAATGCCGCATTGGCCAGGCGCTCTGACGCAGGGTCAAGCAGCGCATTAAACCCCGCACTTCGCCCGCAGATGTCCCATGCCTGGGAAATTGGCGTACTCTATGGCCCGCACGGTGCGCCTGACTTTTTCACGGATTTGGATATCGGCACATTCTTTGCTGCAAACTGGGACGTTCACTACAATTCCAATCGCACCGGCGTTCGCCTGATCGGCCCCAAGCCGCAATGGGCACGCACCGACGGCGGTGAAGCCGGACTTCATCCGAGTAACATACACGACAACGCCTATGCCATTGGAGCTATCGACTTCACTGGTGACATGCCCGTTATCCTGGGGCCTGATGGCCCGTCGCTGGGCGGATTTGTTTGCCCCGCCACGATTGTACAAGCCGAGCTCTGGAAAATGGGCCAATTGCGCGCCGGCGATACAGTGCGGTTTGTGAGGTGGACGCCAGAAGCGGCGGCAGCGGCGGCGCAGCGGCAAAGGCAGGAAATTTACGAGCTTCAACCGCTCACCTCATTGCCTCAGATCAACATCGCTGATCTTGGTGCCGGAGACTGCATCGTTGGCATGCGCGCGGCCAATGGCGATGCCCCCAACGTCGTCTACCGGCGTGCAGGCGACGCTTATTTGCTCATTGAATATGGAGCCATTGTTCTAGACCTTGCCCTTCGGTTCCGCGTCCACGCTTTGATGACAGCACTGGAAAGCCGCGCACTCGAAGGCCTGATCGATCTGACGCCCGGCATCCGCTCGCTGCAGGTTCATTTTGATCCGGATATTCTTCCGTTTGCCAAGTTGTTGGCCGAACTGTCTGCGCTTGAAGACGCAATCGGCGATCTCGCCGGGATTGAAGTGCCGTCGCGCATCGTGCGCATGCCTTTGTCATGGAATGACGCGGCCGTACAGCAGACGATAGATAAATATATCCAGTCGGTGCGTGCAGATGCGCCGTGGTGTCCATCGAATATCGAGTTCATCCGCCGTATCAATGGCCTGGACAGCATCGACGACGTCAAGCGCATCGTGTTCGACGCCAAGTATTTGGTACTGGGACTGGGCGATGTTTATCTCGGTGCGCCAGTAGCAACGCCGGCGGATCCACGCCATCGATTGGTCACCACTAAATACAATCCCGCCCGCACCTGGACGCCAGATAACGTCGTCGGTATCGGAGGCGCGTACATGTGTGTTTATGGCATGGAAGGTCCCGGCGGCTACCAGCTGTTCGGACGCACGTGCCAAGTTTGGAATACGTTCCACGAAACGGCCGAGTTTACTCCAGGAAAACCTTGGCTATTGCGATTCTTTGATCAGATTGAATTCTATCCGGTCTCGAGCGGCGAGCTCCTCGACTTCCGCGATGGATTTCTGCAGGGCCGCCGTGGACTTGAAATCACACAGACCACTTTCCGCTTTAGGGATTACGAGGCATTTCTGAAAGCCAACGCCACTCAGATAGCTGCGTTTACATCACAACGGCAATCCGCGTTTGACGCCGAGCGGTCACGCTGGCAGGCGAGCGACCGGGAAGGGCTGGCGATCGAGCCGGCCAGCGGATCACACACAGGTCCCGACGAGATACTTGCGCCAGGTCTTTTGGCAGTTGCTAGCCCCGTTCCCGGAAGTGTCTGGAAAATTTGCGTCAAGCCGGGCAAGAAAGTAATGGCTGGAGAAACACTCGTTATCGTTGAATCCATGAAAATGGAAATGGCCGTTAATGCGCCTTGCGATGGGTTGGTGCGAGATGTGCGCTGTAGCGAGGGCCGTGCCGTGTCCATCGGTCAGACGTTGATCATCCTGGATGAATCTCGCTCTAGTATTGGGGCCGCGGCATGATCGGGTCTCTCGATTGCAGTTCGTTGCGCACGCTTTACAAGGAAGGTCTTGCCACTCCAGAACAGGTGACCCGCGAGGTTTTCGCTCGCATTAAATGTATGGGTACGCGGCCCGTCTGGATCACGCTGGTGCCGGAAGAAGAGGCATTGTATCGCGCCCGGTCGGCGCCGCGCGGACCGCTGTTTGGTTTGCCCTTTGCCGTCAAAGATAACATCGATGTGGCAGGCTTACCAACGACGTGCGGATGTCCGGAATTTGCCTATATGCCTGCACGTTCGGCGACAGTCGTGGATCGCCTGGAGGCAGCGGGCGCTATTCTAATCGGCAAAACCAATCTTGATCAGTTCGCAACGGGCCTAGTTGGCGTGCGCTCGCCCTACGGTATGCCAACCAGTGTCTTTAATCCCGAGTACATTTCTGGCGGATCAAGTTCTGGTTCGGCAGTTGCAGTTGCGAGCGGCCTCGTCTCGTTCGCATTGGGGACGGATACGGCAGGCTCTGGCCGTGTTCCAGCCGCCTTCAACAATATCGTTGGACTGAAGCCGGCAAAAGGTCTCATCAGCACGCGTGGCGTGGTTCCAGCCTGCCGCACACTGGATGCCGTATCGATATTTTCCATGACGGTGGCGGATGCGGCATCAGTTCTGTCCATCGCGGCGGCATTTGATAGTGAAGATATCTATTCGAGGCGGCCCCCCCGCTCGATCGTTGCCGGAAAAGAACTAAGCGGACTTCGGGTTGGCATTCCAAAGGGCCCCATGGAGTTCTTCGGCGATAGCGAAGCAGAAAAACTCTACCTTGCCAGCATCGGCCGCATCACAGGGCTCGGTGCGAATATTGCCGAGATTGACTTTGCACCGTTCCGCGAGGCTGCCCAGCTCCTCTACGCCGGGCCGTGGGTCGCTGAGCGGCTGGCAGCCATCAAGGAGTTCGCGGCCAGTCAACCAGAGGCTATTCACGAGGTCGTGCGCAGTATCATTATGAGCGGCGAAAGTTACTCGGCTGTTTCCGCGTTCGAGGGCTTATATCGCCTCGCTGGACTCATTCGCACGGCCGAAGTGCAGTGGAAAAATATGGATATTCTCCTTCTTCCGACGACAGGCACTACATACAAAATCGCTGATGTCCTAGCTGATCCCGTGCGTCTTAATTCCAATCTTGGAGCTTACACAAACTTTGTGAATCTAATGGACCTCTCGGCGCTGGCTGTGCCGGCCGGCTTCCGCACGGATGGCCTGCCATTCGGTGTAACGCTCATCGGCCGCGCGTTCGATGACGGCTGCTTGGCAACAGCGGGAGATCAACTGCACCGGTCGCTCAAAGGCGCCAGGCTAGGCGGAACAACAACAGCTCTCGATGATGCGCCAGCCATCCCGGCCGCCTATCAAAGAACTCCGGCTGTGCAAGTGGCGGTAATTGGAGCACACCTTTCTGGTCAGCCGCTCAACTGCCAGCTTGCCGAACGCAACGCGCGTCTCGTGCGATCGGCACGCACTGCACCAGGCTACAGCTTCTATGCACTTGCAAACACCACGCCATCAAAACCCGGATTGATCTTTGACGGTGAAGGAGCCGGTGGCATCGAAGTGGAAATATGGGAAATGGACGAAGCCGCCTTCGGATCGTTCGTGGCTCTGATTCCCAGGCCACTCGGCATCGGGACGATCCAGCTCGATGACGGAGAAACGGTCAAAGGTTTTCTGTGTGAAGCCATTGCCGCGCGTGACGCCCAAGACATTACCCCGTTTGGGGGTTGGCGCGCTTGGCTCGGCAGCATTGAGACGGCGTAAAGCGCCCTTTTTTCCAAAAATCGAAGGCGAGCATACGATTTCGTCTGGATATCGCCCATCATGCTGAACGCGTGTCTTTGACACGTGCTGAACTGTCTTGCAGCTTGGTCTTTGCAATACGGGAAGGGGCGCAGGTTCAGATCCTGCGGCGGGCATTAATATAATTGTTGTTTGAATAGTCCAGCGGCGTCAGCGTGGTTATCGTTGATATGGAGAGCAGCGCGGTGCGCGCCTGTACCAGTTGCTTTTTTCATGTCAGCAGCGCTGCCCGCTGCAGGGATGCAAGCGCATCACCAACCTGAATACTGATGGCGGCGCGGATTTGATCTGGATCGGTCAGCACGCTTCCGTCCTGCTCGAACGAAATTTGGCCGCCGGCCACTAAATGGCTTATGTTCTCTTCAATCGCGCCGCGGTCATTGGCGCCATCGAGTAGCGGGAGTATGGCCCGTTGCACAAGATTGAGTGGCACAGTTTCGTGGCGCGCATTTGTGGTCCACGTCATGCCGTCGCGGGCGTCGCTCCGGGCGATGCTCGCGGCTTGTGGGCACGAACCGGGTTCGCCGCCTGGCACGATGGGGATCGTCGAAATACTGGCCATTCCTGCCAGAACCATGCTGAACAGTGCTGACTCTATTTCCGCCGGGCCATCGGGATCACCACCTCTTTCGAAAGCAGTGGCGGCTGCCAATTCACCGGCTGTAGCGGTGAACGGATAGAGCCCTGCCAGTTGCTCGATGGCTTTGCGGGCGGCGGGCGATGAGGTGGTGAGCGTGCGCCCGACCGGATCGGTAAAGACGCAACGGTCTTCGCTGTCATCCTGGCCGGGGCTGACGCGCGTTGAAATGTAAAGTCCTCTTATGGAGGAGCTGTTCAGCGTGCGCTGTATGCGGCTTGCCTGATCTTCGCGCACGACAAGCGTTTGCCGGAATGTGCGGCCGGTAAGGAAATCGATGTACTGTTCCATGCGATCGAGCCGGTTGCCCGATAGACTGCGCAGCAGCGCACCGGTTTGCGCACCGAAATTCTCTGCAATGGTCTGGTGTACTTCGGCTTCTGTCAAATAGCTCAAGCCAAAGATGGCAAGCCGATTGAAAAAATTGTTGACGTAGCAAGGCTCGTTATTGAGTTCGAGATATTCATGCGTGACGTAGTCATCTGAGTGGGCAGACATGGCTTGCGCTTCGTGGCGCAGCATCTGGCCGTAGGCCGATTCGGAATTGGTAATACTGCCGAGCTGGGTGAGGAAGTCGCGGCCCAGTGAGAGACGTTCGGCTGGACGATCAGAAGTTTCACCGTGGAACAGCATGGCATCACGTAACACTCCGCGCAGGCGCCAACCGGGAAAAACATTGTAAGAGATATAGGCTATGCCGTGATCAGAAAGATTATCGTGGCTAACACGCAAGATGGCGTCGCGCACGGCTGCGGGCACCCAACTATAGACGCCGTGGCAGATGATATAATCGAAGGTGCCAAGGCCGCGGGTAACATCGGAAATTGACATCGTGATGAGGCGGATATTCTTTAGCCCGAGCCGTTCGATGCGCTTTTGACCTTGGGCGATCTGCAGTGGCGATAAATCAATGCCGATGAACTGCGCATGTGGGTTGGAGACCGCCAGCGGAATGAGATTGCCGCCCGAGGCGCAACCCAGTTCAAGGACATGCGCCGTTGACACGTCAGGAGGAGCCAGCCCGAACAGTTGCCCGAGGGCTGCGAGGTGCCGGGGTTGTGATTGAGGAAATGGCCGTGACGTATAAGGCACTTGATCGTAGGCGCGGGCGATCTCATGCGTTTGCGTGTCCATGCCGTTGAGCCTCTGGTTCAATTGTCTGCTCTGAATGCAGTGAAGAGCCGCATGAAAGGCTGGCGCGCACTCGTATGCGCGAATGCGGCAGGTGCGCGCCAGAAGTGGGAGGAGCAACAGCGTGTTTTGGCTGCGAGAGGAGTGCTATTCCGTGTAGGCCGTGCTGAGAGCTACGACCACGCAACCGTTGGCGGCGGCCGGTATCAGCATGACCTGGGCATTGGCGGCATTCTGCAGGATTGGGATGCCGGCAAGATCGCCAAGCAGCTTGCCCTTCTCCAAAACCTGGGTCTGTATCTTGCTGCAGGCATCTTGGGTTGGGATAATTTGTAAGGCCGCCGCATCGCACTTGCCATTTGCGGTAGGCGCCGAAAAAACGCCGCTGATGCCGTTGGTTGCGCCAGAGTTCGGGGCAAGCTTCTGGCCGATCATTGAAACAGAAAAGCGATTGTCGGGCTGCTTGGAGTTCCAGGTCGACGCGGCGGCATATTCGGTACCGAACATGGTTGCCTGTCCGACAGCCTTGGCGATCTGCAGGCAGCTTTTGACGCCGGCCTTTTGTAACTGTTCCATGGTCTGAATTTCTGCCGAGGCTTTGCCCGCAGTTGCGGCAGGAGCATTGGCCTTGGCCGGTAACTCTGGCGCTGCATCCTTGTTGGTCATCGACTTGGAGAACCAGCCGCCATCATCGCCCTTCTTGCTTTCGGCGGCCTGTGCGCCAGCCGTGGCCAGAATTCCAAGCGCAGTGACAGACGCCGCCACGCTCAGCAGTATTCGCGTCGTGTTGAATGAATTTGACATGCAATTTTCCCTTTCGCTCCGAGACATCCCGGCGAGCGCAAATACAATTATTAGTTGTTACACTGTCAAGTTG
>JBEBJD010000050.1:0-5153 GCA_040080075.1 Hyphomicrobium sp.
TGCCGATCTGCACGAGCGGAGCGTTGGCGCAACTGCCCAGGCACTCAACCTCCTCCCACGAGAAGCGTCCGTCCTTGGAGAGTTCATGCGGCTCATGCGCAATGCGATCCTTGCATTTTGCAACAAGACCGCGCGCGCCACGCAACATGCAAGGCGTGGTGCCGCAGACCTGCACATGCGCCGTCTTACCGACCGGAACCAACTGGAACATGGTGTAGAACGTCGCGATCTCGTAGACGCGAATGTAGGCCATACCCAACAAATCCGCGACAGCGCGCAATGCCGGCTCCGTCACCCAGCCGCCAATTTGTTCCTGCACTCGCCACAAAATGGGAATGACGGCGGAGGCTTCCTTGCCGGGTGGATAGTCACCAATCTTGGCTTTGGCCCATGCCAGATTTTCCGGCGTGAACGTGAAACTTGAAGGCTGATCGGGATGCAAGCGGCGGACGGCCATAAACGGCTCCCACGGACGTGTCGGGAAACGAAAACGCCAAGTGCCTTTTGCACTGCAAAAGGCGGTCCCAGCTTATGGTTTCCAGTACGGTGAAAGCCGTCCCAAAGCAACCCTTCGCAGTGCCGCAAGGGGCTCATGCTTTGGGACAAAACTTTGATCCTCGTCAAAATCGCCCGGGGTTCACCCCAAGGCAGCATTCAAGGCGGGCGCTAAAAGGTCCGCGCGATCATACCCAGGGCCAATGGCCATCCAAATAACAATCAAGACTGCCGTCGCGATGGGGGCCAAAAACAACGTCACTTGCGAGCCAACCCGCAAAAACCCAGTCCAGAAAAAAGCCAGCAAAACGCCAAACAAGACAACAACCCAGCCGCCTTCCGGCGTGCCGCGCCACGACGCAAAGGCAAGCGCCACAAAGATAGCAACAAGCCCAATAGTGGCCGGCACCGCCGGCAAATCCGTATGCAAGGCTCCCATGGGCCAGCCGTTGCGCTGCGCCACATAGCGGTAGGTGCACAGTGACAAGCCCCATCCCAGGGCGGCAATGGCCAAAACAGCTGGAAGATCAATCATTGGTCGCTGTTCCCTCGGGTCAATTGGCCCCAAGTCCCGGCGGGCGCACGGAACCGGTTGTAGAGCATACAATTAGGGCAGGATGCGCGAGGGTTCAATGGCTCGAACGCCGGTCCATACCGAATCGAATGCGCCCTGACCTTGCCAAGGAATACCCTACACCGCCAGAGGGCTGTTGGCGGAGGGTTAAGAGGGAGGACCGTACCTGATTGCGTCCCGCATCCCGGTTTGGCACCATAAGCGTAGAAATTGGAGTCGAAAACAATGCCCATCGACACACAACGTATCAAAGCCGTAGCTGCCGCCCTGCGCGGGATCCGGGCAAGGGTCATCGAAGACGATCACATCGATGACTGGAGCACCGGCGCCTACGACAAGTGGATTGCCATGCTGGATGATGCCCTCGACACTGACTGCGATCACTTAGCGCTCGATGAGGCAGAGCTTCCGCGCGCCGATTTCTTGATGCACCTCGATGCGGCCATTGCCTTTCTTGAAGTGTATGAACCTGGGCAAGCCAACGTCACGCCGTTCAAACCGCGCGCGATTGAGTGAGACGCTACGTTCGCCTCCCCATAAATGTCATCCCGGGACTTGTTCCCGGGATCCATTGGGCAGCAGGATGTGACGCCGGTTAGAGAGCAAGCACAGTTCAGCGCCAGTGTTCCGGCACATTGGGTCCCGGCAATAAATGCCGGGATGACACCTGTGGGTCAAGGTCTGCCCCACAGCGCCGGACGCCGCGCGACACCCGCGCCGCCCCAGCCTGATCAAGCTTTTTTCACAAACTCGGATTTAAGCTGCATCGGGCCAACGCCGTCGACCTTGCAATCGATGTCGTGGCCGCCAGTGCCATCGATGAGCCGGATATTGCGCACCTTGGTGCCGATCTTCACGACCGACGACGATCCCTTGATTTTCAGATCCTTGATGACAGTCACGGTATCACCATCGGCGAGCACGTTGCCGACGGCGTCCTTGATAACGCGCGGGGCGTCGTCGCCGCCGCTTACTGCTGCTGCCCGCGGCCACTCGTACGCGCACTCGGGACACACAAACAGTGCGCCGTCCTCATAGGTATGCTCTGAACTGCATTTCGGGCACTTGGGGAGTTCGGGCATGTGGATCCAATAACATCACAAAAAGCGTGCTGCTGGAGAAATAGCATGCACACGTGAAAGGTGTCTGACCCGTGTGTCAGACACCAACGCTTCACCGGTCAATTTCCCCAAACACAATATCAATCGAACCCAGGATTGCCGAGACGTCGGCCAGCATGTGGCCGCGGTTCAGATGATCCATGGCGGCGAGATGCGGGAAGCCTGGCGCGCGGATTTTGCAGCGATACGGCTTGTTTGAACCATCCGACACGAGATACACGCCGAACTCGCCTTTAGGGGCTTCCACACAGGCATAGACTTCACCTTCGGGCACATGAATACCTTCGGTGTAAAGCTTGAAGTGATGGATCAGCGCTTCCATCGAGCGCTTCATATCGGCACGCTTAGGCGGCGCGACTTTAGAATTCGCGGCAGTGACCGGTCCCTGGCCTTCCGGTGACAACAGCTTGGCGCAACACTGCTTCATGATCTTCACGCTCTCGCGCATTTCCTGCATGCGGATCAGGTAGCGGTCGTAACAGTCGCCGTTTTTGCCAACCGGAATATCAAAGTCGAATTCGGAGTAGCACTCATAGGGTTGCGATTTGCGCAAATCCCAAGCCGCACCTGAGCCGCGCACCATGACGCCCGAGAAGCCCCACTCGAAGGCCTCCTTCAGAGATACGACACCTATATCGACGTTGCGCTGCTTGAAGATGCGGTTTTCGGTGAGAAGACCGTCGATGTCGTCAAGTGTTTTGAGAAACGGATCGCACCAGGCGGCGATGTCTTCAACCAACTGCGCTGGCAAATCCTGATGCACTCCACCGATGCGGAAATATTTGGCGTGCATGCGCGAGCCCGAAGCGCGCTCATAAAACACCATCAGCTTTTCACGCTCTTCGAAGCCCCACAGCGGCGGCGTTAAAGCGCCTACGTCCATGGCCTGCGTGGTGACGTTGAGCAGATGAGACAGATGGCGGCCGATTTCGGAATAGAGCACGCGGATCAACTGTGCGCGCCTGGGAATTTCGAGTCCGAGCAGCTTTTCCGCGGCAAGGCAGAATGCGTGTTCCTGGTTCATGGGGGCGACATAATCAAGCCGGTCGAAGTAGCCGATGGCTTGCAGATACGTCTTGTGCTCGATCAGCTTCTCGGTGCCGCGATGCAAAAGCCCAACGTGCGGATCAACACGCTCCACTACCTCGCCGTCAAGCTCCAGCACCAGGCGCAGCACACCATGCGCTGCCGGGTGCTGTGGCCCGAAATTGATGTTGAAATTGCGTATTTCTGTTTCAGCCATGTTTTCTTCGTGAGTGGTGAGTGGTGAGTAGTCAGTCGTGGGCGGCGTTAGATGACCGGCGTGCCTCCAACGATCGGATGAGGGCTCGTAGCATTTTGCTAACCCGGTCACAATTGCTCTTAGGGGTGCCCAACTGGACTTGTGAAGCAGGCTCCAGCCGCGCAGCCAGAACTAAATGCGTTTCAAGCTCTCGTGCTGAGCCCTGCGCAATCCGCAGAAATTGAATGAAAGAACCCGTTTGATCCCGGCCATAGCCCTCTGCGATATTCGCAGGTATCGACACAGCAGCCCGCCGGATTTGCGATGTTAAGCCGAATGTCTCTTCCTTCGGGAACTTGGCAACCAGACGGTAGCAGTCCTCAGCCAGCGTCACCGCGAGCTGCCAGACTTCGAGATCCTGATACGAGTTTATCTGGTACCCCATCTTTCCACTCACCACTCACGACTCACGACTCACGACTGACCACTCACGCTTTCTCCCCCGCAAACGCCGCCATGGCTTCTTCGCCGCTCTGCTTTATCGTATCGTTGGCGAAATCGTAATAGGCCGGTTTGTCGTCAATGAATATTTCGGTGGCGAAGCGCAAGCGCGATTGATCGTCTAGAACACCTGCTGCCAATGCATACTGATCCTGCCCTGCAACCCTCCAAAACAAGCTTGAGCCGCAAACCTTGCAGAAACCCCGTTCGCCCAAATCGGACGAACGGTAAAGGCTGATATTGTCCGCGCCCTCGAATTGAGGTGCGCCCTCGGCCCCAAGAAACATCGAAATACCGCCCGACCAGCGATTGCACATCGAGCAGTGGCAAGCCGAGACATCGTGCGACTTCGCCGTTGCCGTGAACCGCACGGCGCCGCACAAGCATTTGCCGGTCACTTTGTCAGCTTCGCTCATTTTGTCCGATGCCTCGTTTCATCATTCCGGTTTAGCTATTCCGGCGACACGTGCAGCCTTGGCCTTCTGATTGACGCGGCGGATAAACTTATCCCACGGCACCACCATACGTTCGTGACGGCCTTCGCCTATCAGCTCCATTCCATCATGCGCCTTGACCCTGAACGATACGCGGCGGCCATTGACCTCGCTGCATTCCGCGTCGACAGTCACAACTTGGCCCGGCACGGTCGCCGCCAAATGCGATACATCGATTTGAACCCCTAGACTGCCTTCGCCGGGTTCCAAGTACGGCTCCAGAACTTTCATGCAGGTCCATTCCATGAGGCCGACCATGAATCCTGTGGCGAACACGGTTGGCATGGTCTGGAATTCAAGCGCTTCCGGGTAGAGAAAGGGCACAGTCTTTTCGGCTGGCACCTTATATTCGATGCGGGCGGTTTGCCCTGCTGTCAGTGTGTCCTTCATTTCACGCCTTGCCGGTAACGCCTGGACCGCTTGCCTTCTCATCTCCGGGCAACACGTAGGACGGCGTCTCCCATGGACTTTCGAAATCAAAGTTGCGGAACTCCTGAGTGAGCTTGACGGGCTCATAGACGACGCGCTTCTTCTCGTCGTCGTAACGGGTCTCGACATAACCCGTCAGCGGGAAGTCCTTGCGCAGGGGATAGCCCTGGAATCCGTAATCGGTGAGCAAGCGGCGCAAATCGGGATGGCCGGAGAACAAAATGCCGAACATGTCGTAGGCTTCGCGCTCGTACCAGTTGGCGGCGGGGAACACATCTATAACGCTGGCCACGGGTGTTACGTCATCGGTTGAAAGC
>JBEBJD010000188.1:0-5142 GCA_040080075.1 Hyphomicrobium sp.
CACCCCGAGCATGAACCCACCCCCCTGAGTCTTGCCAATCCTCAGGGGGCGGTAGCCGTTGGCCCGCGGCGGCGATCTCAACCCGATCCGCCCCGAATAGAGCAAGATCGGTCCCAAGTGTGGCGGCAAATTTATCCAGCGCAGCCTTTTGCTGATCAACGGGCGCGGCCGATGGCGGCAGCACTGCAGCCGCAAGTTCACCGGCAAAATCGAATGCGCTGCGGGCTGGAGATGTGTTCTGTGCTACCCGCCATAGCAAGCCCGCAGCCGCCACGACCACGATCAAGCTGACAATGATGGTGATATAGAATTGGAGAAACAGGCGCCGCTTCATGTCCGGTCAATCCTGCGCTTTGGCGAAAACATAACCAGCACCGCGAACGGTGATGACACGGCGAGGTGCCTTGGCATCATCCTCAATGGCCGCCCGGATGCGGGATATATGCACGTCTATTGAACGGTCAAACGCTTCAAGCGCCGGGCCCTTAAGGGCATCCATGAGTGCCTCGCGCGACATCACCCGTCCCGCATGACTTGCCAGCACGTGCAGCAGTTCGAACTGATAGGATGTCAAATCGCACACAGCTCCGCCGAGACGGGCTTGGCGCGCGGCAGCATCGATCTCTAAACTGCCAAACCGTAGAGTCTCGGCGCCGTGTACTACCTGGCCGCGGCGCAGCACCGCTTTTATGCGAGCCAGCAACTCGCGCGGCTCGAATGGCTTGGGCAGGTAGTCATCCGCCCCCAACTCCAAACCGATGATGCGGTCCATGGCATCGCCACGCGCCGTCAACATTAAGATCGGTGTCGATTTTCTGGCGCGAATGGACTTGCAGACATCAAGTCCATCCATATCGGGCAACATCAGATCCAGAACCAGGGCATCGTAAGATGTGCGCTCGCTCATGGCGAGGCCTTTGCCGCCAGTTGCCGCATGGTCGACAAGGTAGCCCGCCCCGCCAAGATAGTCTTTGACCATCCCGGCAAGGCGGACATCGTCTTCGATAAGGAGTATCCGGGCGCTCACAACCTGAGTTTAGCCCCGGTCGCCGTGATGACGCCAGCCCCCACGCATGGGAAAGCGATCGGCCAGCTGCTTACGCTGTTCCGGCGTCAGAATGTCAGCTGCTTCACCAAGCGCCAAACTCAAGCGCTTACTCATGGCATCGGCATTGGCAATCTGATCGGAACGCAGCTTCTCAAGTGCCGCCCGGTCGATCGAGGGTTGGACGAAAAGTTCGCGCGCCTGCTTGCGGGCATCGTGCATTGCCTCCCGCATCGGCAAGAGATCCTTGACCGCCGCTTGGGCAATCGCGGTGAGCTTGCCGCGCTGCTCGGGTGTCGCTTTGACCTCAATGGCAATGCGTTCGGCCATCCGCTCAACCTTCCGGCCGGCTTCGGCCGGATCAATGGGGCCACTCATGAATCCGTGGCCTGCCATGTGACTGTTATGCCAGTAATGACCTGCGCGCGAAGCGGCAGCGCCTGCAAAAGCCGAGATCACGACCAAAGCTGCGACCTTGAAGAGGCCGCCCCTACTCCGGCACGAAGCGGCTGGTGTTGAGGAATTTTGGGGGGTTTCAGTCATTTTTGTCTCCAGTGAATCGGGCAGATTAGGTTGCCCATGAGACAGACAATGGCGGACCTCGGTTTCGCGCGTTTCTCTACAATGTAAAGTTTTGTGAAGTGGAATTGTTTGAGTTGCTTATCACCGCAAGCCGGCGCCGTTGATGTTTTGATTAGTCCGCAGCGCCGGCACGGCATTGGAGGCTTTTTGTCAGCATTGCGGTGCTAGCTAGATCCGGCTTGGTTCGGTGTCACTTTGCCTCTGACGGTAACCAGCCCGTGCGGTTCCAGTTTAACCGAGCCCGGCAATTTGTCTCGCAAGCCCTGATCTGCGGCCGTTTTCTGCCTCAAACTAGGGGCAGCTTGGACTCTAGCCTGAGAGGCATATGGGCCCGCGAGAGCGGCTTATGCATGAATGTGGGTCAAGACTGGAATTTTTGAGAACATAGGACGTTGTTGGTTCGACGGCGGGGGAGGTAGCCTGTGTCAGATGACATCCGGAACCGGATGGTAGAGTTGCTGCCGCGACTGCGGCGGTTCGGCTACGCCCTCACGGGCAACTTGGACGAGGCTGATGACCTTGTGCAGGAAACGTGTACTCGCGCCCTTGCGAGTGCGGCGCAATGGCAAGCAGGAACCCGATTGGACAGTTGGATGTATCGGATTGCTCAAAATATCTGGTTTGACAAGTTGCGCGCAACGAAAGTGCGCGGCGAGACCATAGACGTCGATACGGCGACGGATATTGCCGGCAGCGACGGTCGCGATATCACTGAGAGCCACTTGACCCTGCAGGTTGTAGCCAATTGCATCTCTCAATTACCTGCAGAACAACAACTCGTGATTACGCATGTTTGCATTGATGGCCAGTCCTATAAGGATGCTGCCGAAGCCTTGGGTATCCCCATCGGAACAGTCATGAGCCGGTTGGCCAGAGCGCGCCAGGCACTGCATCTGGCAATGGTCGCCGGCCACGGCGCACCGCCGGCAAATAGCCGCCTGCAACCCAGTCATCTGAGGAAGTAGGCCATGAGCAAGATCTCTGATGAAATGCTGATGGCATATTCCGATGGCGAACTTAGTTTTACTGATCGCTTGCGTGTCGAAGCCTATGTGGCCAGGGATCCGTCCGGAGCCTTGCGGCTGGCAGCCTTCACTGCAACCGGCAAAGAACTTTCTGGACTGTTCGACAGGCCAATGCGCGAGCCTGTGCCCCAGCGTTTGATCGATGCCGTTATGGGATCAACAGCGCAATCAACCGTTACGTTTCCGGCGCCTGCAGCGGCTGTCGCATCAGCACAGATCATTCAATTTGATCACGCGCGGCGCATTCCGGCACGCACGCTGCCCAAGTGGGGACTTGCCGCAGCGTGCGTGACGCTACTTGCGAGTGCCATAGGTACACAATGGCTATTCTCGTCGCGAACATCAGGCACTGGTGATGACTTCGGCGTCACGATGCTGAGCGATGGAGTGCGAGTGCCAAGCCAGGCTTTGGCTTCAGTTCTTGATACCACTGCTAGCGGACAGAGTGTTGCGAACCAAATTTCTGGGATGCAGGTGACGATCAAGCCGGTGTTTACTTTTGCATCGGAAGGACAAGGCCACTGCCGGCAATATGAAATCAAGTTGGCGCAGCCAACCCAGCTAACGGGTGTAGCGTGCCGGACTTCCGGCGGCCCGTGGCACATCGAAGGTCAGGTTGCGTCGGCCTTCGTGAAGTCAACTGACGGATCTATTGTGCCCGCTGGCAAGTCCAGCTCCGCATCCATCGACGCCTTGGTTGACCGGATGATTGCAGGCGATGTCATGGGCATCGAAGAAGAAGCTGGCTTGATGGAAAGAGGCTGGCGCTGATTATTTGGAATTGGCTGGACTCTTGATTGGCCCCCACAGCCGTCATCTGTTCCAGACCATGTGACGGGAGGCGCTGACTACCCCGCGTTCAGCGTAGGCGCTTCCCGATCCTTGAAGCTCTCTTGTGACCTCAATTCCAGCACCCCGCTCGCTGGTCCAGGTCACAAGGGAGCTTCGTCGTTTTTAAGGGGCCGTCACGCCGCCTGCGCAGCTATTGCGTTAGGCCTCATCACACACAGAGCTTCGGCCCCGTGATGCACGACGATGTATCAAAACACTCAGTTGCTGGGCTTTTCTCTATTGCTGTTGCCAGGGAAGTACTTCTACCGGCTTTGCCGTCTCGGATGTCTTTACTCCCACCAAGGCTGGCGGATTGGTATCCCGCAAAGTGTTGGCGACTTTAGCGGGCTGTGCCGGCGCGGCAGCGATGCGATCTCCGTCACACGATTTTGGTGCCATCAGCAATCCTTGGCCATAGACCGGATCGGGGCCCGGCGCGCCAAGGTCTCTATATTCGAGAAGTTTCAGAACATCTGGAGACGACTTGGCGGGCAAGCGCTGAGAGATCGCAGCAAGCGCCGCGGTTACATACGGAGCGGCAAACGATGTGCCCGAATGATATCCTTCCTTAGATCCAGGCTGTGCCGTCCAAATTGCCACGCCCGGAGCGGCGACGTCTATATAACTGCCATGGTTGGCGTGGCGGTAGCTCTTCAAATCCTTGCCTACCGCCGTGACAGCAATAACGTTGTCGTAGGCGGCGGGATAACTTGGCGCCGCTCCTGGCCCGTCATTACCAGCCGCTGCAACGATGACTATGCCTTTTGCTGAGAGCTTAACAATGGCTTCCGCAATCAACTTTTCCGGCGGGCCAGATAGGCTCATGTTGATGAGCTTTACATTCTTTGATTCAAGCCAATTGAATGCGCGCAACATACTCAAGGTGTCGCTGACCGGCAATCCGTCAGCTCCGGCTTGAAAAACATCGGCAACATAGAAGTTTGCATCTGGAATGAGACCCGGCGTTCCGCTCGCAGCGTCCCCCGCAAGCAACGATGTAACTCCGGTCCCGTGCCAATCAGGTCCAGGTGTGCCGCCGCGCCCCAGGTGACTAACTTCGATCTTTTTGTGTACGAAGGCAGGATGTGTGACATCAACGGACGTATCAATGATACCGACCTTCAATCCCGCGACGCAGCCCTTGAGCGACGGTCTCCAGCCAACAATGTCGCGGCCAAAGCAGTGATCAATTCCGCATGAAACGCCATTGCCAGAACGTGCCGCCGGCAGTTGCTCGCCCTTTGCATTGCCCGGCTTGAGTTCTGCACTCTTACCCGTCGCCGTGCGGTAAAGGTAATAGGATTGATTGACAGAAAACTTGTCTGACGGCAGCTCCTTGGCAAGCAAGGCCTCAGCCTCCTGCCCGGTCAACCCCGCAGGAGCTTGAAGTTTTGTGACGGCATAATTCAGACTTTGAAGCTGGGTTGCGCTGCTGGCCTTAAACCCCAGGGCTTTGGCTCGCGCGACAGACTTGGCGGACGCATTGACGGCGAGAACTTCTGGGCGCGTGAAGCCGGGAAGATGGGGAAGGTCCGCAATGCCGCCTGATCGAGGCTTAGCCGGAGAAGACTTTGGCGAATCGGCTTTCTCAGGCCCCCGCTTCACAGGTCCTGGCTTGTTGGACTGCGTGTTCTTAGGTGTTGCCTGTTCTGGTTTAGG
>JBEBJD010000127.1:0-5100 GCA_040080075.1 Hyphomicrobium sp.
ATCTCAATATCATTGCTGGAGTTGACCAACTTTGGGACACAGGCAGCGCGGTGGGCTCGGACGCTGGCAACGCAACCAGCGGCCGCCTGGAACTCGACTCTGCCGTGCGCGCGGGAAGCATTGTTGTTGAGAACCGTGGAGCACTCGAGGGCGATGTGGACACCAATGTCTGTCCACAAGACGCGACGTGCGACTACGGCCACGTCTCCGGCCTCAAACGGCAAGCTTCGCGCGCCATCTACGACATCCCCGGCGAGCAAATCCGCATTCTGGCTGGCGATACCGATGCTCTCTCAGTTCCCCTCCAGCGTTCGACAGAAGTACTTGGACTATCGATTGAAAAGTCGCCCGGCAAACTCAATCCCGGCGAGAATATCACGTCGGCCGGCGCGGGTTCCTTCAGGTTGGAAAGGGCATCGAGTGTCGATGTTATGATCAATGGAGCCGTCGTACAGCGTCTGCAGTTGCGTCCAGGCAACTACAATCTGCGCGATCTGCCGCTTACCACTGGCGCTAACGATATTGAGTTGACCATCACCGCTGACAACGGCGAGCGCCAGACCCTGTCATTTTCGGCTTATTCAGACCAGAAGCTCCTCGCTGCCGGCAAGAGTGAATGGGCCCTGGCGGCAGGGTTGCCTTCCTATTTGATGGATAACGAGCGCACGTATAGTGACGGCAGCTACCTTGGTACGGGCTTCTTTAGATATGGCATTAGAGACGGCCTGACAGGCGATGCCGATCTGCAGGGCGATGCCACCGTCATCATGGGTGGCGTTGGGGTTGCCATCGATACCAATCTGGGGATCGTTGGATTGCACGGCGCTGGATCGAAGGGATCGGCCGGCACCGGCGTCGCCGCTGACCTCACCTGGAGCCTTGCCAATTTCAAAGGTTTTACCGAAGAGCGCGGTGAGAGTCTCCATTTCAATGCCGAATATCGCAGCACCGATTTCCATACGCCCGGAGAGAGCTTGAACGGAGCAGACGGTATCCTGTATCCCGAGTTCAATTACTGGCTCAGGCTGAACGGTTCTTACTCCGCGCCCGTGACCGGCGACATAACCGCCACTGTCTCGGGCCGCTATCAGTTTGGCGATGAAGACCGTGAGACACCAGGGGTACAGGCAAACTCCGGCGACCGCTACGGCGTTGATCTAACGCTGTCATCGGCACTTACGCCAACCGAGAACGCAAATCTGCTCACGGGCTATTCGAACGAAATTTATGTGCGCGACGCCAAGAAAGACCTGACCCAGGACGCAGACTTCCGCGTGGCACTGCGCTTCAATGTGCGCCCCGATGAAAAGAGCTCTGTCGTTGCCGGATACGATACACTTGGTCAGCAGACGGCCGTCTCAGGTTATCGCGGCGAAGGCTCGGGTGTGGGCCGTTGGGATACCAGCATCGACGTGCAAAACCGCGGCTATGAGGAAACCGGAAGCATCAACGCCTCCGCCGGTTATCGCGGCAATCGCGGGGAATTGCGCCTTTCGCATTTTGCCGATGCCAAGAGTATCAATCTTGGAACGCTCGACGGCGACGTGACGCGCCAGCGCACATCACTGCGGGCTGGAACGTCGATTGCATTTGCCGGCAGCAAGGTTGCCATCGGCGCGCCAATCCGGGGCGGTGCATTCGCGATCGTGGCACCGCACGAAAGCATCGCCGGCAAGGACGTCACTGTAGGCACCACCGAAGACGTGCGGGCCGTTGCCGACCAGCTTGGCAATGGGCTTGTATCCGATCTTCCCGCCTATCTGCCAGCGTCGATCTCTGTCGACGTCGAAGATTTACCCATTGGCTACAGTCTCGGCAGCGGCGCATTCGATACTTTCGCACCATACAAGGGTGGCTACGCCATCGAAGTCGGCTCGGCTTATTCTGTGTCGGTCTATGGCACGATGGTCATGGCGGACGGTCAGCCGGTATCCCTGATTACGGGATTGGCCTATCCCGAGGGCCAGCCCGGCAAAAAGGTCAGCATCTTTACTAATGCCGAGGGTCGTTTTGGTGCCGAAGGCTTGGCCCCCGGCCGCTGGATCGCCGACATGGCGACAGAAGGGGCGCCGACGCACTTCATCATCGACGTACCCGAAGGCACCAACGGCCTGGTCAAGGCCGGCACTCTGCAACCTTCTGAAGGATCTTCGCAATGAAACGGTCATTTCGATGGATCGCGGTCATCGGTGGGCTTCTTACAACAGCGCTCTTGTCAGTACCGGCCCATGCACGCTGCACGATTAATGCCGCGGGGATATCGATAACGCCAGTCACCGCAAGCACGGGCACCTACACGCCACCCACCGCGCCAACGGCTCAGTCCGTGACGTTCACGGTCGCCGGGACCTATAATTCGACAACCAATACCAACCGCATATGTACCGTGGCTATCTCATTCAATCGGGCCAGCCTTCCCGCTTCCATGGCGCGATCGGGCGGCGGCGCGACCATGCCCTACACAATCCGATCGACGGCTGGAGGCGGCAATACGCTGCTGTATACGGGTGGAGGACTTCCGGCTGCGTCCAATATCGTGTCTTTCTCATTCAATCAGGCTGGTACATTCCTCACCAACCA
This sequence comes from Hyphomicrobium sp., assembly GCA_040080075.1. Lineage (GTDB taxonomy): Bacteria > Pseudomonadota > Alphaproteobacteria > Rhizobiales > Hyphomicrobiaceae > JANNFX01. The sequence goes on from JBEBJD010000127.1 coordinate 2,581, forward strand.
ACCATTCAGTGTCAATTTGACCGCCTTCTTTCTTGCCCAACCCGGCTCGCCCCAGCGTTCTGGCAGCTACAGCGACGCGCCAACGGTTCACATCTTCAATGTCCGGCAAGGAACCGGCGCTCTGACCGACTTGGCGACCCGCGCCTTCACCGTGACAGGAACCGTCAATCAAGCCTGCACAATCGGCGGCGTATCTACGCCCACAGCCGATACGGCAACGATCCCGGTTAGTTCGGTCGGCGTTGTCGACACCACTCCCATTGCCAAGTCCTATTTGACTGTGGTGTGCAACAACTTGACTAACCTTCAGGTCACGTCACAAGGCGGAGCCGTCAAGCGAGCCACCGCCGCACCCAGCGGGCTGACCAACATCATCAATTACTCGGCGTCGGCGTCATTTTCGGGGGCGGCCTCTACGCTCAACACCGCCACCATCCCTGGCGCAACAGGGTCTGAGGCGGGGACCATAGGCACAACAAGTTCCAGCACACCAACGGGTACGGTTTCGGTGACGATTACACCGCAGACTGCGTCCCAGCCATTGGTTCAGGGAAGTTATGCCGACACCCTGCGTATAACTTTGACACCGCAGTAACCGCACCGGCTAAATGCCCGGATCACTTAGTCTTCATCTGCTCTATCCCGGCCGCTGCCCGCCGCCGGCTTCTGTTCCGCTATGGCTTCGGACTGGCTCGCCGCTTGGGACTGCTTCAGCCGAAAAGCCTCTGCATCGCCATAGTCGACGAAGGTGCCGTAATAGGGATGTGCGGATAGCACCCGGCGCGCGTGCTTAATGGGGCACCAGTGTTGTTCGGTCCGCGCCGCCACTTCACGCACAAAGGCGATGATTCCGTTGGCGTAAGAACAGTAAGCACAGTTCAATTTTTCGACCGCATTGAGATATGCCAATCCCTGACGGTCGAAAATCAGGTAATCGCTGCGACGGACTTTGGCGATACCGTAGACTGGAAAACACACGGCTTGATAAATGCTCACCATCAGATCGAGCAGGCACAAGGGTATTATCAGGCCGTAGATAAGAGGGCCAGTCAGCACGGAGAGCGGCCGGGCATTGAGGATATATGTGATGAGACCTGTCCGAAGTTCCCTGTGCCGCCGCGCGATCTCCTGCTCGAAAATTATGCGCCCCTGCGAGAGCTGGAAGTTGAGGTTGGCGCGGCTCTTGGCAAACTCCGCCTCTAGGTCGGACTCGAGCGCCTTTATCCGTTCAATCAGTTCAACGATCTGCTCATTCATTTCCTGCTCCTTGCAGACCGCTCCGGCTTGGCCTGTCGGGGCCGGTAGAACCTGTTTAACCCAGTTTGGCTTCCCGCGCACCAAATGTGCCCGCCACAAATTTAAGGAAGCCCGTGCAGTCCGTGAATGAGATTGTTTTCGTGGCCAGGCGGGGGCGGGCAACGGAGCGTATCGTCAAGACTGGTGAACGCAACGCTTCGGTGGCGCAAGTGCTAGACGGCCTGACGGAGACCGACACAATTATCCTTCATCCCAGCGACCGGGTCGCTGAGGGCGTTCGCGTGCGTGACCGGGACTCATGATTTATAAGTGGACTGCGAACGCCGGTGGGTCATGTCACGGCAGCCAATCAGTTGAACTTGATTAAAAGCCCAATCCATGCCGCCGCCAAGACGAGGATGAGCCCGGGCACCACCCGAAGTGCAAAGGCTCTACTGCCGCTCGCGATTGCGAGAGCAATCTTGGTTATGGAGTTTGTGGTAAAGCCGGCGAGAATGGGTATGCACGCATCCTGAGCGGGCATCTTTCCAGCGGCCACCAGAGAAGCCATAGAAATCGCTGCGGAGTGGGTGTCGGCAAAGCCCGCCAAAGCTGCCGCGGCCAGCAAACCGTTGTCACCGAACCAGGTCTTCAATGCCGCCGCCGCAATCAAGATCACGGCCAGGGTGGCGGCAAACAACAGTGCGGCTTCCAAGCTGAAAGCCTCGCCTGGGGTCACAGGTGAATCAGGGACCGGGCCTGTCAACCGGAATGCAAAGAGCAGCCCATACCCGGCCGCTGCCAAGCCTGCCAATATAAGCGGAGCTGACAGCATAGCGAGGGCCGCCGGACTCGTGGCTCCCACCACAATAAAAATTTGAACGACTGTAGCAACCGTGGACAGCACCGCTCCCCCCGCAGCAGGGCCGAGCAAGCGCGGATCTTCAACCGCGCGAGTTCCCATTGCCGCTATCGTTGCGCTACTCGACACAAATCCCGAGGCAAAACCTGCAACCGGCAATCCAAGCTTCGATCCCAACGCGCGCACGGCGATATACCCGCCTGCGCTGATTGCCATAATGATGACAGCAATCGACCAAATGGATCGCGGGTTAATTGCATCGAAAGGACCCATAAAGCGGTCAGGGATAACAGGCCAAATGACCAAAGTAGCGGCGGCAAAGATCAGAGCCGATCGCAACTCGGATTGCGTCAGAACATCGCGCACAAACCAGTGCAGCGGCGCGCGGGCTGCCAGAAGTACGGCCAGGATAACACCAAGGG
>JBEBJD010000282.1:0-5063 GCA_040080075.1 Hyphomicrobium sp.
GGAATAGAGGCACTTTCAGTCGCCTGTGATTGCGAGCATTTAATAGCCTGTTTGCGTAGTCAGCTTACCGCTTCACGCGCCGTCTCGGCAGCTCGCCGGCAGTGGGCTCGGCGGGAACATCGGCCGCACTGGCGGCACTGGGATTGGCCGGATCAATTGGCGATGGCACCTTGGCTGCAACGGCGTTTTTAGGCTTGCCACACCCGGTCAGCCAAACGTCGAATACCGGATGTTCGACGGCATTGAGACCGGGGCTCTCGGCAAACATCCAACCGGAGAAGATGCTTGTTTGTTTTCCATCGAGTTGCACTTCATCGACTTGCACAAACGACGTGGTCTTGGGTTGTTCGGTTGGCGGGCGCGAATAGCACACTCGGGGTGTGACCTTGAGCGCTCCAAACACCGTGGTCTCGCCAAGCGGAACCTCAAGCTTCTTGATCGTAGCCGTGACCTTGTCGAGCGCGGAAAACACGGCGACGCCATTCTCGATGCGCTCCGCCGCCCCAGCGGACGCAATTGCCAGCATTACGGTGCCAAGTGTCAGGGCATAAATGGCCGTTTTCGGCATGAAGGTCTCATTTGCGGGGCGGGTAGAGGAATCGTACGTCTTGAAAGTGGCGTTTTTAATTTGGGCACTCAAACCATCTTTCGCCATCCCGGCGGTTATTCCGCTCCTTGAACGTAATCCGCCGGCATGGCCCGAGGATCCATCACTGAACATGCGACGCCGGTTATATCGAAACTCCCCGCCGGCACCGCGCACTCATCAATACCCACACTCGGGCACAAATGTGCCCTTGGGACAGGCCCGAAGATGCGCCATCTCTTACTCTGGTTTCCACGGCTTGTAATCGCCCGTGGCCTTGGGCCGCTGACCGGACGCCAGAATTGATCCGGCTGGGCGCCATGCATCGCGGGTGCCGGTCATGTTCATTTTGTGCTCTTTTTGCCAAGGCTTAGGCATGTACCCATCGTTCACCGGCGGGACGTCATGTGTGTGATGCAGCCAGCCATGCCACTCGGCCGGCACCTTGGAGGGCTCGGCCAAATCTTTATATATGACCCAGCGGCGTGGCCGGCCGAGCGGACCTTCGCGGCCCTTTCCAGGGCGCTGCTCAAAATAGCGATTGCCGAATGCATCTTCGCCCACGGCCCGGCCCGTGCTCCAGGTGGTCCAACGGGTTCCCCAGGTGTTGCCACCCCACCAGCTAAAGATTTCGCTGACAATGCTCATGAGACCTCGTGAGTGGTGAGTGGTGAGTGGTGAGTGGTGAGTGGTGAGTGGTGAGTGGTCGTAGGGTAACGTCGTGACGTGGCGCAATCCTTAACTAGCACGCCGGCCAGATCGATATGAAGTGACACATTTTACCACTCTCCAGTTGCGGCTGACTAATCACCAACCTATCAGCGGCCCAAATGCAACAGCGGTGTGCTCGGAATCGGGATAGCTTTCCTACGTACCGGGACAAAAACCGCCCCCAAAAGTGGTTTTGCACAGCGCCCTTTTGGCCTCAGACGCGGACACCCCAGTAAATTGGGGCGTAAAACACCATCCCTCCCCAAGTTATCAACACCCCTACATATAGTGGTTGGTAGCATCTACCACCCCCAAGACCTCGTGACGGCCCCCTCGAATCGTCATAGCTTCAAGCCACGGTCGTCGCGTTGGAACGTAATTCCCGAAGACCGTTTCAATTATTAGGTCCTCTAGCCGGGCGCAAAGCCCACTCCTGAAGCCGCCTGATCGTGTGGCCGCCGCGCAAGACACGCGCTTCGGCAGGAGCAATCGTGCGCGCTGTTGACCGTGACTGAAGCCTGCCGCGTCGCCGTGCGTTGATTGTCAGAAAACTCCAAGAAACCACCACTTAAGCGATCACGCAGGGGAATTAGACGATGAAGATCTCAAGGCGCTTCACCGAGGCTGGCCAATCACCGTATGCCAAGATTGCGTTCCGCCGCGCCACTTCGGAAATCAAGAACCCCGATGGCTCGATCGTGTTCCGCCTCGAAGGCTTTGAAGTCCCTGCGCACTGGAGCCAGGTTGCTGCCGACATCTTGGCGCAGAAGTATTTCCGCAAGGCCGGTGTCCCCAAGAGCCTGAAGAAGATTGAAGAAACCCAAGTTCCAAGCTGGCTGTGGCGCTCGGTGGCCGACGAACGTGCACTCGCCGCTTTACCCGAAAAAGAGCGCATCGGTGGCGAAGGCGACGCCCGCCAGGTGTTCGACCGCTTGGCTGGCACCTGGACCTACTGGGGCTGGAAGGGAAACTATTTCACTACCGAAGACGACGCCCGCGCCTTTTTCGATGAGCATTGCTACATGCTCGCCATGCAAATGGCGGCCCCCAACTCGCCGCAGTGGTTCAACACCGGCCTGCATTGGGCCTATGGCATCGATGGCCCCGGCCAGGGCCACTATTATGTCGACTACCAGACCGGCCAGTTGACCGTCTCGGCTTCGTCTTACGAGCACCCGCAGCCGCACGCCTGCTTCATTCAGTCGGTCAACGACGACCTCGTCAACGAAAACGGCATCATGGATTTGTGGGTGCGTGAAGCGCGCCTGTTCAAATATGGCTCGGGCACCGGCTCGAACTTTTCATCACTGCGTGGCGCAAACGAAAAACTGTCGGGCGGTGGACGCTCGTCGGGTTTGATGAGCTTCTTGAAGATCGGCGACCGCGCCGCCGGTGCCATCAAGTCGGGCGGCACAACACGCCGCGCGGCTAAGATGGTGGTCGTCGATGTCGATCACCCCGACATCGAGGAATACATCAACTGGAAGGTCAAGGAAGAGCAGAAAGTTGCCGCCCTCGTGACCGGCTCCAAGATCTGCCAGAAGCGCCTCAAGGCCATCATGTCGGCCTGCGTTAACTGCGAAGCCGATGGCGTCTTGCCGGAGGCAAGCAAAGACGATCGCTGCTTTGAGCCCACCAAAAACCCAAAACTCAAGACCGCCATCAAGGATGCCAAGCGCGACGGCGTGCCGATGAACTACGTCCTGCGCGTCATTCAGTTCGCCAAGCAGGGTTACAAAGACATCGACTTTTCCACCTACGACACCGATTGGGATTCGGAAGCCTATCTCACGGTCTCGGGCCAGAACTCCAACAACTCTGTGCGCGTGACCGATGCGTTCTTGAATGCCGTCAACGAAGACCGCGATTGGACGCTGACCGCCCGCAAGGACGGCAAAGTTGCCAAAACTTTGCGCGCCCGCGACCTGTGGGAGTCCATCGGCCATGCCGCCTGGGCCTCCGCCGATCCTGGCATCCAGTTCCACACCACCATCAACGACTGGCACACCTGCCCTGCTTCGGGCGCCATCCGCGCGTCGAACCCGTGCTCGGAATACATGTTCCTCGATGACACGGCCTGCAACCTCGCCTCAATGAACTTGATGACGTTCCGCAAGGACGCCATCCGCCAGTCGGCCATTGACAGCCGCAGCGAAGAAACGGCTCAGTCAGTTGCCGGTGCCCGCTTGCCGGCTGCCGACTTCGACATCGAAGCTTACGAGCACGCCTGCCGCTTGTGGACCGTTGTCCTCGAAATCTCTGTGCTGATGGCGCAGTTCCCATCCAAGCAGATCGCCGAACTGTCCTATCGCTACCGCACGCTGGGACTTGGCTTTGCCAACATCGGCGGCCTGCTGATGGCGTCGGGCATCGGCTATGACAGCCCCGAAGGCCGCGCCATTTGCGGTGCCATCTCGGCCATCATGACCGGCGTGTCGTATGCGACCTCGGCCGAAATGGCCAAGGAACTCGGGCCCTTCCCCGGCTATGAACCCAACAAGCAAGAGATGCTGCGCGTCATCCGTAATCATCGCCGCGCAGCGTACGGCGAACGTGGCGGCTATGAAAAGCTCGCCATCGCGCCGGTGCCGCTCGACCACGCCAACTGCACCGACAAGCGCTTGATCGACGCCGCCAAGCGCGCATGGGACAATGCTCTTGGTCTGGGCCAGGCTCACGGCTACCGTAACGCGCAATCGACTGTGGTGGCGCCGACTGGCACCATCGGCCTCGTGATGGATTGCGATACGACCGGCATCGAGCCCGACTTCGCGCTCGTCAAGTTCAAGAAGCTGGCCGGTGGCGGCTATTTCAAGATCATCAACCAATCGGTACCCGAAGCCCTGACCACGCTGGGCTATCCGCAACACCAGATCGCGGAGATCGTCTCCTATGCGGTGGGTCACGGGTCGCTCGGCCAGTCACCCGCCATCAACCACTCAACCCTGAAGGCCAAGGGCTTCACAGATGAAGCGCTGGCCAAGATCGAAAGCGGGCTTGGCACCGCATTTGACATCAAGTTCGTATTCAACAAGTGGACACTGAGTGAAGACTTCCTGACCGGCACCTTGAAAGTTCCGGCCGCCAAGCTCTCCGATCCCTCGTTCGATCTGTTCACGCATCTGGGCTTCTCGAAAAAAGACGTCGAAGCCGCCAACGAGCACGTGTGTGGGGCCATGACTCTCGAAGGTGCCCCGCACCTTAAGACTGAACACTATCACGTGTTCGATTGCGCCAATCCGTGCGGCCGCAAGGGCAAGCGCTATTTGTCGGTCGAGAGCCACATCCGCATGATGGCGGCCAGCCAGCCGTTCATTTCGGGGGCCATTTCGAAGACCATCAACATGCCCAACGACGCAAGCGTCAACGACTGCAAGGAGAGCTACATGCTGTCCTGGCGTCTCGCACTTAAAGCCAACGCGCTTTATCGTGATGGCTCGAAGCTGTCGCAGCCGCTCAATAGCCAGATCTTAGGCGATGACGAGGACGAGGCCGAATTGGCTGCATCTGAGATGGCGTCGGATAAGCCGATGAACGTGCGCGTCGCGGCCTTGGCCGAGAAGATGGCCGAGCGCGTTGTTTACGTGAAGAGCCAGGAACGCGAAAAGATGCCGGGCCGCCGCAAGGGCTACACCCAGAAGGCAACCGTCGGCGGTCACAAGGTTTACTTGCGTACCGGCGAATACGACAACGGCGAGCTGGGCGAAATCTTCATCGACATGCACAAGGAAGGCGCCGCCTTCCGCTCGTTGATGAACAACTTCGC
>JBEBJD010000278.1:0-21548 GCA_040080075.1 Hyphomicrobium sp.
CACATTTGCCGCTGGTAGCAATCCGGCGCTCGCGATAAGTTGGTGCTGGTTGCAACCACTGCTAGACGCCGTTTCCCACCGGGTCTACGTTCTGCAGCTTCAATGGGTTGCAGGCCCCCGCGACAGCTGGGAAATTCGCTAACATATTGATATTTAACGATATAAGTTCGTAGCAGTATGGCCTTGGGGAATAGGTAGAATGCCGTCAACTTCGAACCGCTCGGGTGGGGACTTTCTCGCCAAAAAGAGCGACATCACCAAGCTGCGGCTGCAGTTGCCCAGTCTGAAGGACGTTCTCGTCGTCGACGACGAGACTTTCGACGCTGACCGCTTGCAGGCGACTTTGCGGGTCATGTTTGGTTACGATATTGAGGTGCGGCGCGCTGCAACCATTACCACTGCGGTGGATTGCGTATTAAGCCGGCGGCCCGATCTTGTGTTTCTTGATGATTGCTTGAAGCCGTCCGATACCGCGACGGATACAATCCCATTCTTGAAGCGCGCAGGGTTTGATGGCCCCATTGTCGTCATCAGCGGTCAGGTGACTCGGACCCGGCGCCAGCAATTGCTGGCGATTGGAGCTTCCGAAGTCATCCACAAGGACGACGTGGATAGCGTGCGCCTGGCGGAAGCCATGTTGCGTCTTTACGCAGTGCCCCCGGCCCCAGCATCAAGTGCGACGAAATAGACTTATCTTATTGAAATAAAACAATAAAACTAGAATTCCTGACCTAGAGCATCTATCGAGCCGTGTTCGATGCGGCATGGTTCTTGCGGCATGGTTTTTGCGGTTGGTATTGGCTCTTGCCCCGCTGGATTACGGGGAAGAACTGTGGCGGCTCGCCGCGCTAAGTGGATTTGGCCTTTATTTGGCCCTCTGGGTCGTGCTGCAACGCACAAGAATGTTTGAGGGGAGGCGAAGCATGTTCGCAAGATCGGTGGCACTGGGTGCCTTTGTATTCGTTGCTGGCTCGGCACTGGCCGCAGACACCTACCAATTGCCGCCAGAGGTCACACCGGCCCTAAGATCAGCGTGCGAGGGAGACGTCCGCAGGTTGTGCATTGGCGAAGACCCCTCTGTATCCAAGGTTAAGCGCTGCATCGCAGCCAAATTCCTGCAGCTTGGCAAGCGCTGCCAAATGCAGATTGCGCTGGCAGGCCTCAGACCCTGAGGATTCGGCCCGGAGGATCGACAGTGTCGCAATACCGGCTTCATTGCTTCTGCCAGTCAGGCAACTGTTACAAAATTGCGCTCTATTTGAATTGCGCGGGCCTCGAATGGGAGCCCGTGCTGGTCGATTTTTTTGGTGGAGAAACGCGCACACCTGAGTGGCGCGCTACCGTCAACGAGATGGGCGAAGTTCCAGTGCTCGAGGTCGATGGGCTCAAGCTCACTCAATCGGGCGCCATTCTGACTTACCTTGCCGGAACGACGGGAAAGTTCGCTCCAGCGTCTGAAGGCCAACGCCAGGATGCCTTGCGATGGATGCTCTACGATAACTACCGCTTCACCAACTATTTCGCGACGCGGCGGTTCTTGAAAAGCTTTGCGCCAGACGCGCCCGATCCAGCCGTGCTCACTTTCTTTAAGGGCCGCGCTGATGCGGCACTCGGCGTTGTCGACACGCACTTGGCAAGTACACCCTTCATGCTGGGAGCTGAACCAACGATCGCAGATTTTTCGCTCATCGGGTACATGTACTTTCCGCACGAAGAGACAGACTACGATCTCAGCATCAGCCATCCCAAAATTTTTGCATGGACCGAACGCATGAAGGCGTTGCCGGGATGGAAGCACCCCTACGACCTGCTGCCTGGCAAGCGTCTGAAGCCCTTGCGGTGATGGCTCTTGGCGACTACCGAAACAAAAACGCCAGCCCTGTAATGGCTGGCGTTTTTTATACTGAGTTCAAACTTGATCGAGCGCTCAAGCGGCCTTGGCGGCAGCGGGCTTGGCTGCCTTGACCAAAGAAGCCATGGCTGCTTCGACGCCGCCCTTTTTGTGCGGAACACCCGCCAGAGCCAGCGACATCTCAACGCCCGTCAGCGCGCCCATTACGGTCAATTCGTTGGTATCGCCCAAATGGCCGATGCGGAACGCCTTGCCGGCAAGTTTGTTGAGGCCCGTGCCAAGAGACATGTTGAAGGCGTCGAGAACGAGCTTACGAAAGGCATCGGCGTTGTGGCCTTCGGGCATGAGCACTGTTGTGACGGCCGGTGAATAGTACTTGGCGTCACGGCAATTAAGCTCAAGACCCCAGGCGCGCACGGCACAGCGCGTGGCTTCTGCCAAGCGCTCGTGGCGGGCAAATACGTTCTCCAAGCCCTCTTCATTGATCATATCAATCGCTTCGGCGAGGCCGTAAAGCAGGCCCGTCGCTGGCGTATAGGGGAAGAAGCCGGTTTCGTTGATTGCCAGCATGTCATCCCAGGCGAAGTACGACTTCGACAGCTTTGCTGTCTTGGCGGCAGCCAATGCTTTGGTGCTGACCGCGGTGAAAGACAGCCCCGGCGGAAGCATCATGCCTTTTTGCGAACCAGCAATGGTGACATCGATACCCCATTCATCGTGGCGCAGGTCTGCTGCGGCCAGGCCCGAAATGCTGTCGGCCATCAATAATGCTGGATGACCGGCTGCATCGAGTGCTTTGCGCACTTCGTCGATGCGTGTGCGGCAGCCGGTCGAGGTTTCGTTGTGAACGACGCAGACGGCCTTGATCGTTTTTGACTTGTCTTCGCGCAGGCGTGCTTCAATAAGGGCCGCGTCGGCGCCAACGCGCCAGTCGGTTTCGATGACTTCGGCCTTAAGCCCTAGCCGGTCGGCCATGGCTTTCCACAACACGGCAAACTGCCCGGTCTCAACCATCAGTATATGGTCGCCGGGCGACAGCGTATTGGTCAAACCGGCTTCCCAGGCACCCGTGCCAGAGGCCGGGAAAATGATCACGGGTTGCGTGGTCTTGAACAGTGCGCGCACACCGCCAATAACGCGCTTGCCCAGTTTTTGGAATTCCGGACCGCGGTGATCCAGAATTTGGCGCGACATAGCGCTCAAAATGCGCTCGGGAATTGGCGTCGGGCCGGGAATTTGCAGGAAATGACGGCCAGGACGGCGCGGTTCGTGCGACATGAGCAATCCTTCTTAAATTCAGGCATTGTGGCCTCTGCCAGACCACCATTTGGATGGTCCGCCGGAAGTCGCAGAAGATGGAAAACGAGCGGCAGCTATAGGGACGAATAGCTAAACCCGTCAAGCTGGTGAACCGTCCCGCCACTGCGTCACGGAAGCCGATTTTGACAGCGCTTTGCGTGTATGTTCGCCGTATACCTACAACACGACGGGTGCGGCCAGTTCCTTGGCCAGCGAACAGGGCTTTGCGATGACGGAACTCCATCAATTGTCTGCGGTTGAGGCTGCTGGAGCCATTCGGGGGGGTACATTAACGTCCGAGAGGCTCACACAAGCGTGCTTGCAGAGGATTTCGGCGCGCGATGCGGCGGTCGAGGCCTGGGCTAGCCTTGATCCCAAGCATGCCCTGTCGCAGGCGCGCGCGGCCGATGCATTGCTGGCCAACGGGGCAAAGCTGGGCCTGCTTCATGGCGTGCCAGTTGGCGTCAAAGATATTATCGACACACAGGATTGGCCGACAGAAAACGGTACTGCGATTTTTAAGGGCAGGCGGCCAAGCCGTGATGCGGAAGTTGTGTCGCGACTGAAGGCGGCCGGGGCCATAATACTCGGTAAGACCGTAACGACGGAACTCGCGTTCTTTGGACCGGGCAAGACGCGCAATCCTCATAACCCCAGTCACACGCCGGGAGGATCGTCTTCGGGTTCGGCGGCGGCGGTGGCTGACAATCAGGTTCCCTTAGCTCTTGGCACGCAGACGGCGGGTTCGATTATCCGGCCGGCATCGTATTGCGGTGTCTTCGGCTTGAAGCCCACGTTTGGAACAATTCCGGCTAAAGGCGTGTTGGTCCAGTCGCCGCCCCTCGACACGATTGGCGGTTATGCGCGCTCGGTTCCCGATCTGGCGTTGCTGATCGAGGCGTTGGGTGGCGACGCATTCGCGCAATGCCAACCACCGCTGGGACAGGGCTGTCGCGGTGCACCTCGTTTTGCATTTATTAAGTCAGTAGCCTGGCCGATGGGTGATGGCGTGATGAAGGATATGATGCTGGGCCTTGCCACCCAATTGGGCGGAGCAGTTGAAGAAACGGATCTGCCGCAGGAATTCTCGGCCACTGAGGGATTGCAGAGGGCTGTGCAATTCCACGACATTGCGGTCAACTATGGTCCGCTGATGGATGCCAACCCGGGGCAAATTAGTGCCAAGCTGGAGCAGGTGATTGCGGACGGCCGCACGGTTACAGCATCGGAATATGGGGTGGCGTGCGCACGCCGTGACGGCCTTTACAGAGCACTTGCAAGCGTGTTCGGCCGTTTCGACGCCATCCTTACGCCTTCGGCATCGGGTCCGGCTCCTGAGGGATTGGAGTCTACTGGATCACCAGCATTTAATTTTCTCTGGACCTATCTCGGCTGTCCTGCGGTCAACGTGCCTGTGTTGAGAGCTGGTGAACTGCCTTTGGGCGTGCAGCTTGTGGGACCGCGCGGAGGTGATGCAGCGTTACTTGACGCCGCGCAATGGTTATGGGAACGGCTCTAGTGGCCCTTATGTCGCGCCAAAATCGGAACGGGTTGGGGCCATGATGCGATTTTGGCGCGACGGGCCACTAGCAATATCATGGGCTTAGTGTGGCGTTCATCGCGCCATAGTTGACACCAGCCTTGCCGCACCATTGGTCAACTATGGCGCGACGCCACACTAGCGCTGATCGGAAACCGCTACGCTACGCACTTTTCTGGAAGCACTAAGTTTTGCCGTGCTTATCTTCGGAAAACCGCTTCACACTTTTCCGGAAGTACTCTAGCGCAGCGACTTCATAGTGGTGTCACCTGCCGTCTCCACCTTGGACGAGACGGCTGAGGTTGCTGGCGGTGTGCCAGATGCAAGGGGTGCCACAGGTGCTGGCGGCAGCAGGCGCGGCTGGGGATTGCCCTTAGCGTGCGCTGCTAGGTCGGAGAGCAGGACCTCGGCCAGTGGCGCCGCTACTTGGGCGGCATGAAGGCTGGTCGCCCAGGGTTTGGCCCCCGATCCAGTACCTACGAGCACCACATACGAATAGGCAGCTCCGTTCTGGAATTGCAGGCCACCTGTGATCCAGTTGTCGACCGTGGCGTTGGGATCGGCTGTCACTTGTGTACCTGTCTTGGCAAAGTGCAATCTCAGGCCAGCCCGTCGGCTCGCGCACCAACCAGATAGGCTTTTCAAGGTGCCGGCCGGCGCACCGTTGAGGGAATAACACAACGGCGCCTCCAGCAGCGTCTTAACGAACGGTGCGGCTCCGCGGTTGACGATGGCATTGGGGACAATGTCTGTGGTCGCCGGGCCGGCTGTCATATCAGCCGTTTCGTCGATATGGTCATATGCTTTGACGAGCGAAGGCAGCTTGACGGGTTTGCCACCTTGACGGATGAGCGAAGCCAGAACCACGCTTGACATTTGATGCACGCGCCGCGGCGAGCCCGCGATCTGACCCAATACCACCGCTGTCGAGGCAGGCACTTGTTCTCCCTCGGCGCTCGCTGGCGGCATCGCAAAACCAAGTTGATCGATGATGTGCTGCACGCGAGCCTGACCAACCAGCGCGACCCGGTTGATGAGCGGATTGTTGAGGGAGCAGGCAAAAGCCACGATGGCCTTGCGTCCGTGCCGTTCTGATCCGCCTTTGGCGCACGAATCGAGGCCCGTAGCGGGTGCCTGGGTATCGAGATAGAGGCTCGCAGCGTTATCCTTGCCTTCGTTGGCGAGTGCTATGGCGGCAATGATTTTTCCTGTCGAGGCAATCATACGGCTCTCGCGTGCCGGGTCATAAAACCCGCTTGAGGTGCTGCGCGCGGGAATAGATCCGAAATAGGTCGCAGTCTCACCGGCCTCGAAATAGCGAACGATCTCTCCGCGCGCGTTGGCTGCGACCACAATCACATCAGGCATTTTCGCTTCGGCGGTGACTTTGGCAGGGTCGAGAGTGAAGTCTGATGAGATTTTGTCGCGGTTGGCCGTGCCAATGGCAGCCAGCGCGGTCTTGATCCTCTCGCCAAAGGCAAGGTTGTCGCCCAAGTCCAGTGTGGTGGTGACACCGCGAACATATTGACGCCAGTCGAAGCCGTAGTCTTGCTTCATCTCCTCGCGCAATCCAAATCGGGCCGCGGGCATCAGCGCATTGGCACGGATCACAGGGTTGGCCTGAGCGCGCTTGGCCAGAGATGGAGCATACTTGTCGAGGGCGGCTTGAAGTGCCGGTTTCACGTGCGGATCTGGCGGGCCGCCGGCGAGAGCAACGAGTTCAAACAGGACTTTGGCTTTCTCAGTCTCGTCAGTTATGAGTTTTTCAGCGCAGGTGCGGGCGCGCACCTCGGTGATGTAGCGCCAGCGGTCAAGCCGGACCTCGTTGAGCTTGTCGTTGCCCTCAAGAAGGATGATCGGCTTGTTGACGGCGGACGCCAAAACGAACTGTTCGGCGGTTGTCAGATCCTTGGCTTCTTTGCCGAAAATAATCCGGCTCGTGACTTCGATGCCATGCAGGGGTGAGCCACCGGTGCGCTGGGCTAGCCAAAGATGATTTGCGGCCCAGTGTTTTAGAGCGGTACTGTCGCCGCCTTTCGTCAATTCATAGTAGACGACGGGAGCTAGCCACCACTCGGCCAGTTTGCGCTTCAATTTTGTCATGCCGCCTTCGCGCACATCCGGCGGCGTATTATAGATCACGCGCACAAACTGCATAGGCAAGGTTGAGCCGCCCACACCAAGGCTCGGCCGCTTCAGCGCTACTGAACGTTTGATCGTGCTGTAGGGAATTTTCAGAACGCCAAGAAGATCAATGCCAAATGGATTGAGCGGGCCGCCAATGTAGCGATCTTCGTGGTAGCTCAAGCACTGCCAATAATTCTCTGGAACATCGCGAACAGGGATCGATTTGTGGTCCGGGTTGGCCGTGTAGTCGCCCAATTCGATTGACTTGCCGGTGTAGTTGACGTCGCGGCGGCTATCGAGGCGAGGATCGAAGGTGCCAGCGAAATTGCCCTTGCTGTCGTAAATGGCCGTCGCTACCCAGCGTTCTGCGTCGTAGCGCAGCTTGTCGCCCATATAAACATGGCCGATGTAGCCGCGCACGGGCGCTACAACATAGACGAGGATCACAGCAAACAGCACATAGGCGATGCCCGCTACAAGGACATGACGCAAGGGTCCAAGACGTGGATTGAATGCGATCCAGTCGGACAGCAGCGCGATGACGCGCAATGGCACAGTGGCCATCAACTCAATGATACGCGACAGCAAACGGAAAAGGGGCAGCATCGAACAGAGACTTCGCGGTCAAAACGAATAAACGATTGCGCGCCCGGCATTGGGGGCGAGCCAGCATCGGCGTAACTGTTGCTTGTGTCAGGACACGGGCGCCATTGCGGCCAAGTTCAGATGGGTCGCGAATGATGGAGCGTTTTGAAGCTGCGCCCTAGACTGGCAAGGGTCCATTGTCAGGCGCAGTGGTCAACAATCAGTTTTTCCGGTCTAATTGAACCGGTTAGGCGCTTGATGGCTGCCTGAAGGATATGTCCGCACAACTAGTGTCAACCCGACACACTCCAACTGCCCCGCGCCGAAACGCGAACTGGAAACGGACGCCACACGGACACGTATTTTCAGGTGCTCTGCAATAGGAAGAAGATGCAGACGCCCACAACTGGTCCCGCTAAGGACGCCAATACGAGCATAAAGAACGACTTCGCCGCCATGACACTTACCCTGCATGACAAATTTCTAACCGCATACTGCGTTTGATCCGGAACGCCCTACTGATCCGCGCCAAAAGCGGCACTGACTGGTTCCATAACTCATGCAACCATTCAGCGATGACACAACGTAATACGAAAATTAGGCGCATACACGTCATTTTCGCATAAATGACACAATTTGCCCGGACTTCAGATTCCTGGCAATTCGAAGCCGCTACCGCTGTCAGCAGTAGTATTCAACCTATTGAGAAAAATGAAAAAAATTAATGACCGCAAGCGCAGGCAATAGGCCGCGAGTGCGCGCAGACATGATGATGGAAATACTGTTTTCCACAGATGGATATAAGTTTTAGGGCTAGCGGACGTCGAAAAGTTTGAGTTGCCGCTCATCCTGGCCCTTTGTTTCATGAGCCAGTTGCTCAATGCGATCGAAGGGCACTTGCTCGGCTTCAATTAGCGAACGCTGGGCTTTCATGGACCGCACAAGGCCCTCTTGCACCAGATGGAATTCACCCACGGTTTGACCCGGCAATACGGCGGCGGCATCCAATCCGCTTTCGCTTTGGAATGCAGCCTTGAGCTTGCGCAACGCAGTATCTTCACGCACACGGCCGATGAACCAGCTCGTGATTTGATCGCGGCTCTTATAGTCGAGATCGCCTGGTGACTGCGTGGCGAGCATCAATCCGAGCCCAGCAGAGCGCGCCCGTTTCAACAAGCTTTGTAGCGGCTCTGCCGTTGCCGGTTTGGCATTGGCGGGAATGTAGAGATCGGCTTCGTCGAACATGACGATGGCCTGCAACTCGTCGTTGGGATTGCGTTGACAGAAGCGCAGGGCCTCGGCCAAGAACTGCGAGACCCAGAACAGGATGTTTTCGTTGTCGCCAAGAAAGCCCGTGTAGATGATCGAAAGCCTGGTGCGGCCCTCGCGTGCAAAGGCACCAAGTCCTAGCAGTGCATCCATGCGCAGGCTTTCGCCGCCACCTTCAAACAGCGCAGAATTGCGATGCCGCAAGCTGTCCAGCTGAGCAACGAGATCGCGGCGAATGCGGCCCGAAGGATCCATGCGCTGCGTCAGGTCTGTGAGCTCAGGATCTTCGTCTTCGAGCAGCATGATGAGATCGGCGAGCGTTACTTCGCGGCTATACCGCGCGCCCAGAATGCGCAACGCAACCGACAGCGTACCGGACTGCTTTTGATGCGTGGCCGAATTTTTCAGATGCAGCATATCGCCAAGCGCGGCGGCCGATAAATTGGCCAGCAACTGCTGTTCGTGATCGGGCAGTTCGTTGATGCCGTTGGGCAGCAAGGTGATCGAGATCGGGCGGCCCGACGAGCGGCCCGGGGTGTAGACCGCAACGTCGATGGCGTCGGCGAGCTTTTCGCGTTCGCCCCTGCGCTCGGTATATTCGTCGTCGTTGGCGCGCCAGACATCGGGGTTGGCGTATGAGCATAGATCGCCCTTGCGGTCGATCAGAACCGCAGGAATGCCCTTCAGTAGGAGCTGTTCGATGAGACACAGCGCCAGCGTGGTCTTGCCCGACCCCGAACCACCAAGCACCGCGGCGTGGCGCTTTAAGACATTCATATTGAGCGTGATGGGGCCGCCTTTGCCGCCCGACTGCCGCCCCGCCAGAATGCTGGAACCCGAAGAACCATTTTCGTCGAGAATGACCGACAGTGGCAATTCATCGTCGTTGGCTGCCAACGGCTCCGCCGCCGGTTCGCCCCATTGAGCGGTCCAGGCCGATGCCGCCGCGGGATCTGATGTGCCCGTAACGGCTGCAACTAACGGTGCAGGCGCGGTGCCAGTCACATCGCCTTCGGCCGCGGACTTAGCGGACCGTGGCAAAGCCCGTCCGAGCAGATCGAGGCGCAGAAGCTGGATGAGCGTAATGAGATTGGACAACAGCTTGGCGTTTTCAAACCAGCCTTCGAAGCCCGCGTCCGCGCGATGATGAGCGTGGAACTCGCGCACCGTCATCATGCGCTCCCATTCGGGGATCGGCACCAGCAGTTGACGGCCACCGCCATCGCGGAACTTGCGGAAAGCCTGCGCGGTTTGGTTCTTCTTATTTGGCGGGAAGTCGGATGCGCGCAGCATAAAGCAGGGCTTGCCGGCCATCGCCGGCAGCACTTTGTCCAGCTGGCGCTTAAGGCCGCCGCCTTGCGTGGTGCGATTGCACAGGAATATCCGGGCATCGGCAACGCTGCGGCCTTTATGACTGACACGCAGATCGACGGCGGGCAGATCATCGGCGATTTCCAGGCGGTCGATGGCGATGGTCACGTCACCGTCCCATTCATCCTTGGCCAGATTGAGTGCCGCGCACAGTATGTCCATCAGTTCGTTGTCGTCGGATGGAATTTCTGCTTCAGACGCGTTCTGGAACCGGTCCCAGGTATCGCGGAAGTCAACCGATGCGCGAGACAGGGGCCGGGCCGACTGATCGGGCTCGCCCGAACCGAAGATGCCGCCCAAGACTGAGGCCAGCGTCGATGTCCAGCCCTGAGCCGGGTCTTGATCTTCGGGTTCAGGACGGGCTTTGTCTTGCAGACGGTTCTGTGCGTGTTCCAGCAGCCGGCGAGTGGAAAGTCCACCGAACTCTTCGAAAAACTCGCGGCCAAAAAACTGAGATGGATCGGGAAAACTCAGCCCCTCGGCGCGGACTTCAGCCTCATGCTCAAGCCGCTTGGCAATAATCAGACGGGCCTCTTCGGGTGAACGGCTTTCCAGAAGCGCGACCGGTCCGGCCTTTTCGATGCGGTCAACATAGGACTGAGCCAACACGCCCCGCACCTGGCCATAAAAATCTTCCAAACACGAAATGATCACGATCGCATGAGGCAGCCGGTTGGCAATTTGAATGAGATCGCGAACCGCTTTCTGAAAGCGCTCCTCGGCATTGTCGAAGAAGCGCAAGTCTTCAACCTGATCGATGGCGAAGACCAGCGATGCGCGATCAACGGTCCAGATCAAGGTGCCGAGTGCCGTAATGATTTCGAAGGCACGGTCTTCGCCCGTATTTGGATCCAGCGCGGCGACGGCTTGGTGTGCCAAAGCAGTGAGCTGGCGGCCGAACAGGTACTGACGAATACGCTGGTCAACGCGCGGGTCCTTGCGCTCGAGATACAGCAGCGCGCGCACGATATTTATATCGAGTTCGAGATCGCGGAACTTGGGGCTGGCCACGAGTTCATCAGCCAGATTGAGAACAAGCCGTGCCAATTCGTCTTCGCCAAGATTCGATTCGCGCAGGCTCTCAAGGTCGGCTTTGGCCAGAACTTCCGCATCGGCCACCAGGCGCTTGGTGAGGCGGGCAAGCGCTGTCTCGCCATTGCCGGCACCATCGGGGTCGTAGGGCTTCTCCAGCGAATGAATGAGGCGCCGCAAATAGTAGTCGGCGTAGTTGGCGATGTCGGGCGTCATCTGCGCGTAGCCGAAGTAAGCCTTGCCTTCGCGATGCGATGTGGTGCGCAGTGCACGCAGTAAATGCGTTTTGCCGGCACCAGACTGTCCGTGGAACAACAATATCCGGGCTTGCGTGGATGACGCTTTGGCGCCCGTGACGCTATCGAGAAGTCCTTGAAATTTGGCGCGGGCCTTGGCGTGCACGGCTGGCACATCGACGGGGTCTGCCCGCCAGATGTCTTCTTCCCAAGTGATGGAGTGTTCGAAGGCTCCCGCAAGCTGGCCAGGAGCTATCGGCTTTTCGGCTTCTTGATGCATCAATTAATTTTCCTCGACGCGCACGAAATGCCAAACGGTGTTTTTATAGGCGATCGCTGAACTCTCGATTGCCGCCATCGATTTCTTGTCTTTAAGGTCGGCGGTCGCCAGCACCACCTGGCCGAGCCGGTGGGCCTCCGCGAGCATGCATTTGAATTCGATCTCGGTAAGATCCCAGGCGGGTTGAGAGATTCGAATCGCTTGCCACACCTGGCTGATAAACGCCTTGCGGTTTCCTGGCCAGCCTTCCGCATGTTTGGAGGCAGCCGATTTGATTGCTGTTGCAAAAGTGCCCGGATCCGGACGCGGTGCCTGGGGCCGTTCGGTTTGCCGCGGGCCGGCGTCATTGGCGGCATATCGAGGGACGTTCGGCACGGCTGTAGCCGGTCTGGACTTGGACGAAGCTCCGGTTGCGGAATCTGATGCCGGTTGTGCCGCAAGCAATCCGGTGCCCAGATTGCGGCAAATAGCCAGCTGCAGTGCTTCAAAATCGGACTGCACCGCGCCTACGGCCTCGGCCGCGAGCGCTGTAATTAGTCTTTGATCGGTGGCAAAGTCGCGTGGATTGTTCGACAGCTGACCTGCCAGCGACCGGCCAGCCTTCGAGGTAAAGGCCGCGCCATTCCCGAATCCTGTCTTGATGCTGTTGCCGAAGGCGCGCTCCAACGCCACCCGCGCCAGTTGGGCCCGCAATTTGGCCAACGACGGATTCTTTTTAGTTGGCAGTTTGTAAGCCGTTTGAACGATAAGAGCGCGCAGGCCCTCGGGCCGCACGGCCATCTTGAGGCGTGAGGCGCTCTCCCGCTCGATTCCCAATCCTTTGGCGATGAGATGAATAT
Source organism: Hyphomicrobium sp. (assembly GCA_040080075.1). GTDB lineage: Bacteria > Pseudomonadota > Alphaproteobacteria > Rhizobiales > Hyphomicrobiaceae > JANNFX01. Next base: position 12,431 of record JBEBJD010000278.1, read on the forward strand.
CGCGCATGGCCGCCCATTCTGGCGCCGCCGCAGCACTTAATCCGGTGAAGTTGGCGGCCTTCTGCCTTCCGGCGCTGGTCAGCCTCAACCGGTTGCGGGTTTCTGTCGCCAGTCCCGCAGCGATGGCCATTGCAATTTGGGATTCAGCTGTCCGCCGCCATTCACCCGGCGACAACTTGTGGGTAAGATAGGTGCTGAGGTCGGTGGCAATCTCAGACCGTGTAGCTCCGCCATCGCAGGCAATGCGGGCCAGCAGCAAGTCTCCCAGCGGCGCCAGCGTTGGCGCGTGGCCTGGCATTCCAGGGGAATTCTCATCGAATGCAGACTTGCCTATTACCGGCATGGGCGGGCGTCTCCCCTCAAATTTACCCAAGGCGGACCATCTTGGGGCGGCGCAAGGGAACGCACGAATCACTCAGGGTTTGAAGTGGCACTTTGCGAGAGTTAAGCCTCCGAGGAAAGGGCTCGACAGCAACGCTGCAACGCTTTTCCTGGAATTGATTCGTCTCCTGGCATTTCGGTGCCGGTACTTGGCGGCAAAAGCTGGCCCAATTTGACCGCGCGCCGGTCAAATTGGCGACACCATCCTTGGCGAGAAGGGTAGCCCCTGGGGGGCGATCTAACGGGCGAGGCGAAAAGTCATTTCTTGTGGTCAAGGCCGGTAGAGGCTGAGCCGCGAGGGATAATTTTTACCATTAACGCCAGGTTAATAGGTCGTGTGTCATGCTGCAGAGAGTATCCGCGCGTCATTTGGCGGGAGTGAGGGTTATGTATCGCGTCGCACTCTGTGCAGCGTTGGCGGTTTCGCTAGCGGCCTGCAGTCTCAATTCAAATTCAGTTTCGAGCGGGTTCAGCCCTGCGTCCGAAACCCGGGCCTTGCCCGACAAAAAACAGGTGAAGACTTTAGCCCTGGGTGGCGAGCCTTCGACATCGCGCAATCAGCAGGTTGCGAGCCTGCAAGACAAAGCTCCACGCGGGTCTTATGAAAATGCGTCCAAAGGGGCGCTCTCCGACCGCGACTATTCGGGGACCGCGCTCGAACATGAGCGTGCACGCGATCTGATCAATCAATACCGTGCTGAAAAGGGTCTGAAGCCCTTGCGATTCAATGCCAAACTCACCGAAGCGGCCAAAGAACATTGCCGTGACCTGGCGAAATGGGACCGGATTTCGCACTACGGGTCAGATGGTTCCAACCCATGGGATCGCGTCAAGCGGACGGGCTATAAGGCGCGTCTGGCAGCTGAAAACGTCGGCACCGGCCAGATCAATTTTGATGAAGTGCTCAAGGGTTGGAAAGATAGCCCCGGCCACAACAAGAACCTCTTGCTGTCGGATGGACAGGAAATGGGCTTGGCGCTGGTGCAGGATCCCAAGACCGAGTTCAAGTCATTCTGGACCCTTGTTGTCGGCACGTCCATGTGAGTGCACGCCGGCCGCCGCTTGCCCGCAAACGGGCTGCCCAGTGGCCACTTAAGCCGGCCGCCGTTCTGCAACGTACTCATGGGCTTGTGATCCGGTCTTGTTCGCGCTTACGCACCAGCATGGCAACACCTGCCCACGCCCAAGAGCGTCCGGCATCGCCCTGAGTGCTATGCAACGATGCAAAGAACTCGGCCACGCCAGCGGCATGTGAGCCATGACGGCCTTCGAGCGTTGAAGCCATGAATTCTACATCTCGGAGTGTAGGCGTTGCGTCCTGTTCTGGAAGCCAAGCGGCCGTCATAATCGCGTCCTTGATGAGATAGACCATGTCCACATTCAGCGGGTTTGATCTCACTGGGAAAGCAAGTTTAGCGCCAAGACGCGAATTGTGGCTGGCGGTCTCTTTCTTCGAAGACGACGAGGTTGCTCATGGTCTGGCATGTCCAGACTTTGGCTCGAATTGAAACAGTGTGGCGATGCAACGCCGGCGCAGCGTAGCAATACCGCCCCATCGTCAAGACCTGAGCGAGTTAACCGGGGCCGGCCTATTGAGCTGCGGCGGCCGGAGCAGGAGCCGGAGCAGGTGACACGCTAACAGATGCCGGCTGCGGTTTTGCGGTCGTGGCCTTTTCCTTTGCCGTTTTCGCTGCGGCTTCGGCCTTGGCCTTGGCCACGCGCATGCTGACGGTTTTGGGCTTGCCTTTGCTTAAGTTGACTGTTTTGGGGCGGCGGCGTGTCCCGCATTCCCATGAGATGACGGACTGGCGAATGCTGGTGATCGGCCGGGCGTCGCTCGTTAGTGGCATGGTATCGATGGTCTGCGAGTTATTGAATAACGCTTTCCAGCCTAGATTCTGAAAGCCATGTTCCAGGAGAGCCGCCGCCCTGATCGTGCGCTCCCCGCCTGTCGCTTCTCCAAGTACGACTGCCATCAGGCGCTGGCCTTCGCGCGTGGCGCTCGCCACCACATTGAATCCGCTATCGCAGATAAAGCCGGTCTTCATACCATCGGCACCCTCGAAGGTTTTCAGAAGGCCATTGTGAGAACCCATGCGGATCTTGCCGTAGCGCATCTCCTGCATGCCCCACAGGTAGGTATACTGCGGGTATTCAGACAAAGTTGCGCGCGCCAAGCGCGCCAAGTCGCGGGCCGTCGTTACTTGCAAGGGCGCTGGCAATCCATTGGGATTGACGAATGTGGTCCGCGACATGCCAAGCCGCTTGGCAGTGTTATTCATCAATGAAACGAAGGCCGTATCGTTGCCCGAGATTGCTTCCGCAAGCATCATGGCGACATCGTTTGCCGACTTAATAACGAGTGCTTGCAAAGCGGTTTCGACCGTCATTTCCGCGCCAACAGGCAAGCCTACTTTGCTCGGGCTTTGCTGAAACGCCAGTTCGCTGCAGGTGATTTTCTGGTCGAGCTTTAATTTGCCTTCTTTGATCGCCTCGAATGCGAGATAGGCGGTCATGATCTTAGTCAGCGACGCAGGGTGCCATTCGTCGTCAAGGTCCTCAGAATATAGGACCTTGCCAGATGCGGGATCGAAAAGCAGCGTCGGCCCGGCGTGTGCGGCCACCGGCAAGAATACCAACATTGCCGCGATGGCGGCAACGGCCTGCCACAAGCGCATCCAACAACACTCCATGCTGCACTCGTTCAAATTGAGTTGTAAAAGCGTACAGTTAACACCCTTCCAGGTGCTGCGGCAATGCCAGCAACGTGTTTGATGGCAGACTGTGGATCGTGCGCCGCACCTCACGGGGAGGCGGGATCTTTGCGGCGAGGCGGAGCCAGCCTGCAATCAATGAATGTGGTGGTGCCCCAGGCCGGAATCGAACCAGCACACCTTTCGGTACTCGATTTTGAGTCGAGCGCGTCTACCAGTTCCACCACTGGGGCATTTCGTCTGGATGGCGACGTTCTATAGGCGTCGTAGTCCAGGCGTCAAACACTCTTTGCTGGCTCGCCGCGTCTCTCCTCCGCAGAACTGGCCGAGGCCCGCGAGCGCTTGGAGCCAATCATGAACTCCTTCGCGCGTTCCGGCCGCCTCCCGAACGGGAGGCGGGACGCGCAATGTAAATAGTTTTTCTACTTCCAGCTGAACGTCGATCGGCCAGAGCCGTGTATGTGCTCGGTTATTTCAACAGCTTGACCAATTTTGGGATCGGACTCCTTGATCGCAAGAACATTGGCCACACGCCCGTCATCCAGTTTGACCGAGACCGCCAGCGCGGTTTCAACGGCTTGCGTGCTTATGCCGGAGGCGGCCGACACCTTTTCGACCACACCTTTGACGCGCTGATTGTGGACCGAGGAATCGAGCCCGGTGTACCAGAGCCCGGCAGCAATTATCAGCACCACGCCGCCCGCAGCGGCGGCTCGTTTGAACCACTGTATCCGGATGGCCTTGTCGAGTTTGGCTTTGGTCGTACTGCGCATTGTGTACTCAATTTCTGCTTCGAATTGTGTATTCAAGTCCCGCCAAATAGCGGAAGTGCCAGGTAGTGGAAGTGCCTAGCGGCGTCAACGCCAACCAGCACAGAATTTTCACGACTGGTTGTTGGCAATTTGACGAAGAGACGTCAATAGATCCGGCAAGTCGTGGCGAATGGTTTGCCACACGATGTCAAGATCGGTGCCGCGATAGTCGTGAACCCGCCGGTTCCTCATGGACTTAATTTGCCGCCAAGGTACAGTGGGGTTATTCTGCTTTACATGTTCGGGGAGGCGGCTCGCCGCTTCGCCAATGACGGTCAAATGTCTCAGCGTGGCATCAATGACCAACGGCAGATTTGAAAAGTCTCCAAACGATAGGGCCGCCGTGTAACCGTCATTAGCCTCAAGGCTCGCGATCATATCGTGGATGCGGATTTTCCAATCCGGATCACGCATACACCGCTTCTTTCAAAATCCTGTCGCGAAGCAGTGGATGGAGCGATGCGGTTGTAAACAAATCGACCGGACGCCCAAGTGCTGCGCCCAATCGTTCCTCGAGATCAGCGAGGGCAAAGAAGCCAGGTGAATGCTCGAAATCAATAAGGATGTCTATGTCACTGTCTGGGCGCAACTCGTCTCTCGCTGCCGAGCCAAAGACGGCAATTGTTTTGAGAGACGACGTTTGCGCCAATCGCGGCTTCATCGCTCGAAGTTTCGATATGATTTCTAGCCTATCCATTAGCTACGTGTAGCCCAAATAGAGGCCTTAATGAAGTCCTGGTTCATTTCACTGTCCGGCCTTTCCGTGTCGCAGGCGCGTTTGCTCCTGCAAAGCGGTATGGGGTTGCCCGGTGTAGGCAGGCCGTGATCTCTAAGCCGCCTTTGCTTGTCCGGCAGCCACAATGCCGACGATGTCGGCCATGATGTCGTTCAACTGGAAGTTCTTGGGCGTATAGACGGCGCTCACGCCAAAGCCCTTGAGCTTTAATTCGTCTTCGGGGGGGATGATGCCGCCAACGATGACGGGAATATCGCCAAGGCCGGCCTGGCGCATGCGGTCCATGACGTCCTGCACGAGCGGCACATGGCTGCCAGAGAGGATTGAAAGTCCGACGACGTGCACCGATTCATCGAGTGCGGCGCGCACGATCTGTGCAGGGGTGAGCCGGATGCCTTCGTAAACGACTTCCATACCTGCATCGCGGGCCCGCACGGCAATCTGTTCGGCGCCGTTGGAATGGCCATCAAGGCCCGGCTTGCCAACCAGGAACTTGATGCGGCGGCCCAATTGAGCCGAGACGGTCTCAACGCTGGCACGGACACCGTCGAGGCCTGCGCCGTCGCGTTGCACAGCCGACGCCGAAACGCCCGTCGGTGCGCGGTATTCGCCGAAGATCTGGCGCAATGTTCCGCCCCATTCGCCCGTGGTGACGCCGGCTTTGGCGCAAGCGATGGACGGCTCCATGACGTTGCGGCCTTCCTTGGCCGCAGACTCGAGATCGGCCAGTGCGGTTTTGACCGCCTTGGTATCGCGACCGCCGCGCCACGTCTTCAAGCGTTCTATTTGCTCGGCTTCCATGGCCGGATCGACCACCATGATCGAACCTTCTCCCGTCGTCAGGGGCGAGGGTTCGCTTTCGGTCCATTTGTTGACGCCGACGACGATCTGTTCGCCGCTCTCGATACCGCGCAAGCGCTGTGTATTGCTCTCGACCAGGCGCCGCTTCATATAATCGATCGACGCCACGGCGCCGCCGTTGGCTTCGATGGTTTTGAGTTCCGCCTTGGCCTGTTCTTTCAACTCGGCGACCTTGCGGTCGATTTCCTTGGAGCCGTCGAAAATATCACCGTAATCGAGCAGATCCGTCTCATAGGCCAGGATCTGCTGCATGCGCAGCGACCACTGCTGATCGACCGGGCGCGGCAAGCCAAGGGCCTCATTCCAGGCCGGCAACTGCACTGCACGGGCGCGGGCACGCTTGGAAAGCGTAACGGCCAGCATTTCAAGCAGGATGCGATAGACGTTGTTTTCCGGTTGAGGTTCGGTGAGGCCGAGCGAGTTCACCTGCACACCATAGCGGAACATGCGGTGCTTGGCATCGGTCACGCCGTAGCGCTCGCGGCAGATCTCGTCCCAGAGTTCGACGAACGCCCGCATCTTGCAGATTTCGGTCACGAACTTGAGGCCTGCATTGACGAAGAACGAAACCCGGCCAACCACGTTGCCGAAGTCGTCAGGCGAAACCTCTCCAGATTTTTTGACGGTATCGAGTACGGCGATGGCCGTGGCTAGCGCAAAGGCCAGCTCCTGCACGGGCGTCGCGCCGGCTTCCTGTAGATGATACGAGCAGACGTTGGTTGGATTCCATTTTGGCACCGCCGTCCACGAGAACACGATGGTGTCCTTGATCAGGCGCAGTGAGGGTTCGGGCGGGAACACGTAGGTGCCGCGCGAAAGGTATTCCTTGATGATGTCGTTCTGAATGGTGCCGGTCAGCTTTGAACGCGAGGCGCCCGTTTCATCGGCATAGGCGACATACAGCGACAACAGCCAGGCTGCCGTTGCGTTGATGGTCATCGAGGTGTTCATCTGGTCGAGCGGAATGCCATCGAGCAGGGTGCGCATATCGCCCAGATGCGACACCGGCACGCCGACCTTGCCGACCTCACCGCGCGCCAGTTCATGGTCGCTGTCATAGCCGGTCTGGGTCGGTAGATCGAAGGCGATCGACAGGCCTGTTTGCCCCTTGGACAGGTTCTTTTTGTAGAGCTCGTTCGATTTTGAAGCGGTTGAATGGCCGGCATACGTCCGAAACAGCCAAGGCTTGTCGCGTTCGGACTTTGGACCTGGAGTGTTCATGGCGGCCTTCTTGGCTGATCGATGCTGTCAGAAACGCCAGCACGCCAGGGCAAACTCCCGGTGTGTGGCCAGCTAGTGAGGCGGTTCAGAAGTTCCCTCCCACTCGCGGCGCCTTTTAAGGGAACTTCTGAACCAAAGCCACACAAGCAAGTTAATGATTCTAGTGTCCCTTATGAATCCGAAGTTCGCAACAGTGCGAGCCGCGAGGGGTATGCGAACTACGCATTCGGGACACTAGCCCAACTCCTTGACAAAGCCAGGCTAAGGTTCCGCCATACATGACCGCACCAGGGCCAATGCGCAATGCGCCATTTTATGTGGGACAGCGTGAGGGTCTTATCGTGTAGGGCACCGCGAGCCAAAGCCGTTGCAGCACCAATACGGGCGTCAGGTGCCTGTCTCGCCGTCACGAATGCGGCCCTGTGCATCTGGCGGGCGGCGCATATCGCCAATGGCAATCGAGACCCGGATTACGCACAAAACGGCTACCAGAGCCAGAATCATGCCGACGCTCGACGACACAACGGCATTTGCTTCTTTTTGCGACGTGAAGAATATGCCTGCTTGGCCCAGGGTATAGATGCTGAGCAGCGATCCGAAGGCCAATACCGGAACCAATATCGCTGTCATTAAGTTTGAATTTGTTGCTTCGCGAAATATGACTCCGGCGCTTGCCGACAGCAGCGCTACCACGATCGCGGTCATGAAGTTTACGTGGAGAATAGCGTTCAGCATGTCGAGCACTACGAAGGCTCCTACCTTAATTGGGCGTTGCTGATGGGCAGACCCGGCAGACGAAAGATAGAATTGAACGTAGTCCGATAAGTTTAATAATTCGTTGCTCCGCGCCCGCCCGCCGCAGGCGAGCCCCTTTATTGCGCTGCCAAAAAATGCTTGAACCGTCTGCGATAAGGTCCGGCCGCCCACTCCTTACGACGATTGTGCTGCCAAACCTTGAAAATATCCTCGTTAGGGAGTGACGAGACAATGACGAGCCAAAGCGCCGCAAACTTGGCCGGGAAGGGTAGCGAAATGACAGCGCAGGACTTTATCTCCGGCGTAGGCAAAAAAGACCTGTATGAAATTGGCGAAATACCCCCGCTCGGCCATGTGCCCAAGAACATGTACGCCTGGACCATTCGCAAGGAACGCGAGGGTTTGCCTGAAACGGCCATGCAGATCGAGGTGGTTCCTACCTGGCAGCTCGACAGCCACGACGTGCTGGTTCTGGTGATGGCCGCTGGCGTTAACTACAATGGTGTCTGGGCATCACTCGGTCAGCCCATTTCCATGCTGGACGCGCATAAGCAACCTTATCATATCGCTGGCTCCGACGCCTCTGGGATCGTCTGGGCCGTTGGCTCCAAGGTCAAGCGCTGGAAGGTTGGCGACGAAGTCGTTGTTCACTGCAACCAGGACGATGGCGACGACGAAGAATGCAATGGCGGCGACCCGATGTTCTCGCCCTCGCAGCGCATTTGGGGTTACGAGACCAACGACGGTTCGTTTGCCCAGTTCACCCGCGTCCAGGATCGCCAATTGCTGGAGCGCCCCAAGCACCTGTCTTGGGAAGAAAGTGCTTGCTACACGCTGGTCCTGGCGACCTCCTACCGCATGTTGTTTGGCCACCGTCCGCACGTGCTGAGGCCGGGTCACAACGTGCTTGTATGGGGAGCATCGGGGGGCATCGGGTCGATGGCCGTGCAATTGTGCGCAACCACCGGGGCCAATGCGATTGGCGTCGTATCGGACGAAGACAAGCGCGATTTCGTCATGCAGTTGGGCGCCAAGGGCGTTCTCAACCGCAAGAACTTCGATTGTTGGGGGCAGTTGCCAAAGGTGAACTCAAAGGAGTTCAACGACTGGATGAAGGGCGCCCGCAAGTTCGGTGCCGCTATCTGGGAAATTACGGGCAAGGGCAACAACGTCGATTGCGTGTTCGAACACCCCGGCGAGCAGACGTTCCCGCTTTCAGTCCTTGTCACCAAGCGGGGTGGCATGGTGGTCATTTGTGCTGGCACCTCGGGCTTCAATCTGACAATGGATGCCCGCTATTTGTGGATGCATCAAAAGCGCGTGCAGGGCTCGCATTTCGCCAACTTAGCGCAGGCATCGCTCGCCAATCGTCTCGTGATCGAGCGGCGCATTGATCCGTGCATGTCAGAAGTGTTTGCCTGGGCTCAGATCCCCAAGGCGCATATGCGCATGTATCGCAACGAGCATAAGCCGGGCAATATGGCGGTGCTGGTTTGCGCACCAACGACGGGCCTCAAGACCCTCGAAGACGTCATCGAGGCCGGCAAGGCTGTGAAGGCTTCTTAAATAGTCTTTTTTGCTCGGCGCATGGCGACTGCCCTCCGGGGGCCGGTCGCCATGCGCGGCGCTTCGCGCCC
>JBEBJD010000046.1:0-21383 GCA_040080075.1 Hyphomicrobium sp.
CTCTAGATGGCTTTTGTTTTGTCGCATTTTCTACGAAGAACCGGGAGCCACTTCGCAGGACAAATGCTCTAATGTTCCGACTCCGGCCCTTCGTACCCTCAGAGTCAGCCCGGAACCCTAGCCACTCTGTTGTTTGTGTTCTGGATTCACAAATGCTTGGCGACCTTCGCCCGGAACCAAGTGTTTGATCCAGAACACGAGGTCACGCCGCCAACGTATGCCATGCCATCGCCAAACCGCCGCAGATGAAGAGGGTGGTGATGATGCCGCGGTGGAGTGCGAACAACAGCATGAATGCGACGACTGTAAGCAGAGCAGCAGGCCAATTCACGCTCGCAAGCTCGGGACTATGCAGTCTCAGCGGCCCAAAGGCAGTGTCGTTGACGCGGCCAAACACTGTGTGCAGCGCGAACCAAACCGTCAAATTGAGAATGACGCCAACGACGGCGGCGGTAATGGCCGCCAGCGCACCCTTGAGGCGCGGCTGGGAATGTAATCTCTCGACGTAGGGCGCGCCGGCAAAGATCCACAAAAAGCAGGGCGCAAACGTCGCCCATAAGGCAACCGCCGCGCCTAGAATGCCCATCAGCATGGGCGGCCCTCCGCCGTGCCGCCAGGCTGCAAGCGTTCCGACAAATTGCGTCACCAAGATGAGCGGGCCGGGTGTGGTCTCGGCCAAGCCTAAGGCATCCAGCATCTCACCGCCCTCGAGCCAGTGGTAGCCCTGGACCACATCCTGCGCCATGTAAGCGAGCACGGAATAGGCTCCGCCGAAGGTCACGACGGCAAGTTTGGAAAAAAACCAGGCCAGTTGTGTCAGCACATGATCTTGGCCAAAGACCAAGGCAATGGCGGCCAGAGGTACAATCCATATCGCGAGCCAGACCGCGGCCGTGCCGGCGGTTTTGGTGAGAGGGACAGCTGCCACAGGGATGTTCTGCATGGTTCGAAGGCCTGCGGACGGTGTGCGCCAAAAGCCGGACAATGCGGCAGCCAGAACGATGACGGGAAACGGAACGCTGGCGAGAAAGATCGCTGCAAACGCGAGACCTGCCAACAGCCAATCGGCTGGTCCCTTCAGAGCCCGGCGCGAAATGCGCAGCAAGGCCTCGACCACGATCGCAAGGACTGCCGCTTTCACACCAGTGAAAAGGGCGGCAGACAACGGAACCTGGCCAAAAGCCGCGTATAGTAGCGACAGCACCAGCATTACCGCAGCACCGGGCAGGACGAACAACAGTCCGGCCGCCAATCCACCCGCCACTCCATGCATCCGCCAACCGACGTAGGTCGCCAGTTGCATGGCCTCGGGTCCCGGCAGCAACATGCAAAAATTCAGTCCGGTCAGGTAGCGCTGCTCATCTATCCATTTTTTTTCTTCAACGAGAACCCGGTGCATCATTGCAATCTGACCGGCCGGTCCGCCAAACGACAATAAACCGATTTTCAGCCAGACTTTGAACGCTTCGCCCCGGGTTGCAGCGGCGTGCTGCTCCAGATTTTCGCCGTCGCCATTCATCAATGCCCGTCCTTCTGATTGGTGTGACAAGCCTAACGTGAATGATTCAGTTCGCCTATGATGACGTCGACGAAGCGGCCTTGGCGGCTGCGATATGTGTCAAGTCTAAGACACTTTTTCGCCTCATTTTCAGACCTCTGGCGTGTGGACTTAACACCGGATATCCGCGACCTGCCGTCGCACGCATATTGCACCGCAGCACGATTTTTCGCAGCCAAATCAATGTTTTCGAGTTTTTCTCCTGAATGGCGTTCATTTTATGCCGGTTGACGATCACAAATGCCCGGTGCTCCTAAGCCTCACCAGGGCGGACCGGGTAATCTGGTCACGACTCATGTCAGGCGACAGAGCATGTTCTGGTGGCACGTTCAGGTCTACGCCCCTCTCAGGGGCTCCTCTACGACACAGTGATTGACCTTTCTCTCGCATCGGACGAACCCCCCTGAACCAATTAGGTGGGCCGGTTGGAGAGGAGCCCGAAGCGCACCGCCCGGTGCGTGATCATTTTATAAGACCCGAGCCGCTGTCGCCGTAAAAAACGGAGAGAACACTATGCGTAATTTCTTGTATGCCGCCATCGCGGCTTTGACGTTCGGTTTCATCAGCGCACCGGCCCAGGCAAGCATTTGGGAATGCCAGGGTCCAGCTGCTTCGTGCGCTAAGAGCTCGAACGTGGTCAAAAAGGCTCGTACCGTTTACTCGGTTAAGAAGGTTAAGCACTACGCCAAGACTAAATCTGGCAAGGCCAAGCACGTTGCCTCGAAGTCGTATTCCGGCGGTGGCGAGTACTCGGGCATGGCTTCGTACTACTGGCAAGGCCAGCAAGTCGCCTCGGGTGGCCGTTTCAATCCCGAAGGCATGACGGCAGCACACAAGACGCTTCCGTTCGGTACTAAAGTGCGTGTGACCAACCGTAACAATGGCCGCTCAGTGGTCGTGACCATCAATGACCGTGGCCCGTTCATCCGCGGCCGCATCATCGACCTGTCGCGCGGTGCCGCGAGAGTTGTCGGCATGACGGGCTCGGGCGTTGCGCCTGTGTCGGTTTCGGTCATCGGCCGCGGCTAAGTCCAGGTATCTGTGCATAAATGCGGGCGAGGGTGGATGAGCGGATGCGCTCGTTATCCTCGCCTTTTTCACGCCCCCGAATCGTATTAGCGGCCACCGTTAACGCCGATTGATTTTAAGTTTGGGGAGATGGCAGTGCCGATGCGCCGGATACGCTTACTGGCACTTTTTTTGGCGATCTCCGGCTCGGCCGTCCCTGCGACTGGCCAGGATTTCTCATTGTCGGATTTGTTTGCGCCCGCAATTCCTGCCACCACGACGGGCTGGACTGCAACCGTTGTTCGCGGGGATGTGATGGCCGCCAAAGACCCGTTCTGGACGGCCGTCGTCTACGCCCGCAGGGATTCCCGCATCGAAACGGGTTCAGTCGTACCCCACACCCATGCCGCCGTTCCGCGCATCACTGGTGCCGCTCACGTGCTCAATGGAACCGCATCTTACTATTGGCAAGATCAGATGACGGCGTCAGGTGAAGTGTTCAACAGACGCGACATGACTGCCGCCCACAAGACGCTGCCCTTGGGCACGCGCGTCAAAGTCACCAATCTGGACAACGGTCGCTCGACCGTCGTGCGGATCAATGATCGCGGCCCCTTCGTCGGCGGCCGCGTCATCGACCTGTCGGAAGCCGCAGCCGATATCCTCGACATGCGCAAGCAGGGACTTGCTCCTGTCCGTGTTGACCTCGTGGGTCAATAGCAAACGCGCCTAAACGTTTGCCGTAATCTCATGACGTGCCAACTCCACAACCTCGCCGTCCGCGACTTTTAATCCCCGCGAAATACGCTGGATCGTCAATCGTGTTTGGCCTGCGACCGGCGGTTCAAACAGGTAGAGCGCATAGCGGGCAAGCGGTTCGTCGCCATGCGCCAATCCAGCCGAAGCCGAGGCTACACCGCAAACAGGTACGGCACCGCTGACCGAGTGAAGCTGCACCATCGTCTCAGTGTGATTGTGACCGTGCAGAACAAGTTCAGCACCTGTTCGCTCCAGCATGGCCTGCAAATCTCCGGCATCCGACAACGCTCTACGTTTTGGAGCTTGTCCGGGCAGCGGCGGGTGATGGATCATGACGACCCGAACTAGCCCTTCTGCGTTCAAACGCGAAAGTATGCTTTCCAGTGCAGTAATTTGGTTGTTGCCGACCCGTCCTGCCGCCACGAATGGCGGAGTGGGTATGGCGGAGTTCACGCCAATAAGCGCCACAGGCCCTAAGCGGCGGACATAGGGAAACCCGCCTCCCAAGCCCGCGCGCTCTCTGCCCCACGTGTCGCTGACCATGTACGGCGCCCATTCTGTGAGGCATGAGGCTCCGTACAACTGACCCGTATAAATATCGTGATTGCCCGGAACGGCGCTCACTCGATCGGGCGGTCCAAGCTGTTCGAGCCACGCGCGTGCCGTGCGGTATTCCTCAGGCAGCCCGAGGTTGGCAAGGTCCCCGGTGACCGCTATGTGATCAGGGGTCTGCGCACGGATGTCGGCGGCGATTAAATCGGCGACGCGGCGCTGATGGATCCGCACGCGGCCACGCTGCCAATTCAAATATCCCAGGATACGCTTGACGTTCCAGTAAGGCATGCCAAAGCCGCAAATTGGGGCCAAGTGCACATCGGAGAGGTGGGCGAGGGTTACGATCGAGGTCATGCGGCCTGGTGTTGAGACAAGGAGGGAAGAGTGTGGTTCATGAACAGGCTAGAGCATTTTCCGACGAAGTGGATCCCGGTTCGTCGAAGAAAATGCGACAAAACAATAGACTAGAGCGCCGATCCGATTCCATCGGATCGCAAAGCGCTCTAGCATGCGCGGCGCTGGTAGGGCACTTGCCAAAACCGGCGAACGGGACGAAACGGGATTGCCTGAACAATACCCGAGCATTGCAGGATTGATCGCCCGTGCTTCTTGAGCCTCTTATCAGAACCGCGATGCAGCGCTACTGGCGCATGTCGCGCGGATTGACACTGGGCGCACAGGGCATGGTCTTGCGGCCCGACAACTCCGTCTTGTTGATACGGCATACCTACCGTCCCGGATGGCACTTCCCAGGTGGGGGCGTCGAGAAGTATGAATCCGTCGTGTCCGCGCTGGCCCGCGAACTTGACGAGGAGGCTGGCGTCACGATGCAGGAGCCGCCAGAGTTGTTCGGCATTTATTCGCACGAGCCGGTCTATCCTGGCGACCATATCGTGCTCTTTGTGGTGCGCTCGTGGGTGCAGCCGGCGATACCGCGGCCAAATCGGGAAATTGCCGAGCAAGGTTTCTTCCATCTCAACGATTTGCCCGGCTCTACACACGCCTCGACGCGCGCCCGGCTCGACGAAGTGCTCCAGCAGTTACCGCGCTCTGATATCTGGTAAGGCTGTCATCTGAGGGCGCTAGTGACTTGGATCAAGCGCTTGGTTCCGGGCTGACGCTGAGGGTAGGAAGCGTCAGAGTCGGAACACTAGATGCCGGGCACCCCACGTGTTACACGGCGCCGCCGCCATAGCGGTTGCGCTACTTTCAGTTGAGTCGATGAGCCGTCATTTCGATTATGTCCAACAAGGTTACATACCGTCTGCTCACCCCCATGGATGCGCCCGCAGTGTCCGCCCTGCATTTGCATGTCTTTGGGCCTGGCCGTTTTTCGCGCACGGCTTACCGGGTGCGCGAACAAGGCGCGCGTTCGGCAAGTGATGTGTCTCCATTTTGCCGTGCGGCGTTCCTGGGAAGCCGTCTGGTCGCTTCGGTGACGCTCACTCCCGTCCGCATTGGAAAAATCAGTCACTGCCTGTTGTTGGGGCCGCTCGCTGTTCATCCGGATTTTGCTGGCCAAGGTTTTGGGCGCGGCCTTATTGCCAGCGCGCTCGCAGCCGCGCGCACCGCGGGCATCAAGGCTGTCATTCTTGTCGGCGACGAGCCCTACTATGGCCGCTTCGGTTTCAAGTGCTTGACCCCAGGCCAGATCACGTTTCCCGGGCCTGTTGATCAGAGCCGGATTCTCGGGCTTGAGTTGCAGGACGGGGCGCTTGCCGCAGCACGTGGGCTCGTAGTGGCGGTGTAAGACAGCACTCGTCACTCCTTCAAAACGCGATCTCTTCAAAGATGTGATCGATGTTGCCGCGCCAAGCGCCTTCATAGCGTTCGAGCAATTCGTCGGCCACTGTCTTACCCGACGCCACCAGTTCGCGCAGAGGTTCGAGATAAATCGTCTCGTCCTGGCTCTTCCAATTGACTTGGCCCCGGTTTTTGAGACCGGTGTGTGCAATCTTCAAGACCTCGCAAGCCAATGCGCGCACGTTGGTTTTGCGGAACGGCGTATCGAAGGCTAGTTTAGGCACAGTGTTGCGCATGTTCTGGCGTTCTTCAGCACTCCAGTCCTTGACGAAATCCCAAGCCGCGTCGAGCGCCGTCTCATCGTAGAGCAAGCCTGCCCACAAGGCCGGCAAGGCGCAGATCCGGCGCCAGCGCCCGCCGTCTGCGCCGCGCATTTCCAAGAAGCGCTTGAGGCGCACCTCTGGGAAAAGTGTCGTCAAGTGATCCGACCAGTCGTCAATAGTGGGGGTTTCGCCCGGCATCTGGGTGAGCTTGCCCGCCATGAAATCGGCGAATGAGGCGCCTGCCACATCGATATAGCGACCATCGCGATAGACGAAGTACATCGGTACATTGAGCGCGTAGCCGGTATATCTCTCAAAGCTCATACCGTCTTCGAATACAAACGGCAGCATGCCCGTGCGACTGGGATCGGTGTCGCGCCACACAGCGCTGCGCAGCGACTTGTAGCCGTTGGGCTTGCCCTCGGTGAACGGCGAGGAAGCAAACAGAGCCGTTGCGATGGGCTGCAGCGCCAGGCTGACGCGCAGTTTCTTCACCATGTCGGCTTCGCTGGCGAAATCGAGGTTCACCTGAATTGTGGCCGTACGATACATCATGTCGAGGCCGCGGCTGCCGACCATCGGCATATAGCGCGTCATGACATTGTAGCGCTCCTTGGGCATGCGGGGCGTTTCTTCGAGAGTCCACTTGGGCGAAAAGCCAACCCCCAGAAAGCCGATGCCGAGATCTTCTCCGACATCAAGAACTTCGTTCAAATGCTGTTGAGTTTCGTCCGCCGTTTGATGCAGCGTGGCCAGTGGCGCACCCGATAGCTCGAACTGCCCGCCTGGTTCCAGGCTGATATTGCCGAGAATGCCCGGCCCCTCCTTGTCGGGCCGCTTCAAGGCGATGATGGTGTCGCCTTCCTTGATCGGCAGCCAGCCATAGCGCTCCATAAGCGCTTCCATGAGGGCGCGGATGCCGCGCGGACCTTCATAGGGAACCGGACCGAGGGTGTCGGTGTGGAATACGAATTTCTCGTGCTCGGTGCCGATTCGCCAAGCGTCCTTAGGCTTGCAGCCTTCCGCGATCCAGCCGGCAAGGTCGGCACGCGAGCGCACGCGCGGGCTCGGCGCAGCTTCCTGGCGGGTCGACATTGGGGCCCCTCGAAGTGTTGGCAGGCACGGCAAAATGGTTCTGCCGTTAGCTTATGACCGGCTGAAGGCCAGCGCACAAGACTTGACAAGCGCACCCCGCGGTCAGGTTACGAAATTTGCTTTTATCGTCAAATTTTTCCTTGAAGTCTCAAGCTCGCAAGCCGAACCTGACGCTTTCGCGGTGTTGAGCAGGCGTGTGGGGTTGAGCAATGCTAGTGCAAAGTCAGGTCGGCGTGACAGCGATGGCACTGGCGATGCTGTTGTGCGCAATAGTGGGCCTGACCTCGCCAGTCGCGGCATCCGACTATATGAACTCTTGCCGCACCGCCGACGGGGCTTATGAGATCCAAGACGAAGTGCTGATGCGCACGGGCGCCGATGCCTCGTCTGGCCGGCAAATCGGCTATGAGACGCTGAATACCACCATTTTGAAGCGCGAAGCTGGTTATTGTCTTTCCAACGCGGCGCCCGGTCAGAAGTTCCAATACGAGAGCAAGAGCTACGTATTGCGCATCACCTTCATGGATTACGGCCGCCGCATGGAGACGGAAGCCATTTGCGAATTCGCCGCCGATGGCTTGCCCGCCGCCTTTACCTGCGACCGCCAAGTGGTGACTTCATCGACGGCCGGGAAGAATACGGCGCCGGACAGCAATGGGGCTGCCAATACCGATGGTTCCAATTTATGGACCCATAACGGCTCGCTCATGCGGCTCCTGGCTCAGGGGGCCACGCGCACGTTTCACTATGAGACCCCGCGGGAGGGTATGCTTAGGGCTGGCGCCAAGCCGGGCAGCATCCTCTTTGAAGGCACGCGCAATGGCGAGACGTATGCAGGCACGGCCTACATCTTCAAGGCCGGATGCCCGCCTAAAGGTTATGCTGTCTCTGGACTGATCTCGAACGGCGAGCGCCGTATCACGCTGCAAGGCAAGGCCCCTAAGCTGAGTGGCACCTGCAAGGTGCAAGGCAGTAAGGAAGATATTTTGGTGTTTGAGTTGCACGGCGAGTGAGGCGCTGTTGATCTGGGATCAGACACCTCGGTCTGATGCGGGAATAAGCGGGTTCTTCACATGAATCATGTACGCTCCATCCGATTCAGTTTTGCGCAGATTGCTGGGTGCTGAAACTGCGCCACCAGGTGATATGATGATCCCTCAAGTCCAACTCGCTGGAAGTTCGCTCAAAACCTCGCGGCTGGCTTTCGGGACGTCGCGGTTGCACTATGCCAGTGCTCACCTGCGGCCAGAGCTGTTGGCTGCCGCCGCCGATCTTGGGATCACACATCTTGATACGGCGCCGCTCTATGGCGATGGACTTGCCGAACGTGAGGTCGGTCGCTTCGTGCGCGGGCAGCGCTCCCGCTTCGTCATAGCAACCAAATACGGAAATCCGCCCGATGCCCTGATCGAGGCCGTGCCCGCTCTCGCCACTCCGGTGCGGGGCGTGCGCGCCATCGGGCGCCGTCTTGGATTGGTGCAGGCCAAGCGGCCACCAATGACGGCCACGGGACTGCGCGAAAGCGTTGAAAATTCGCTGAGGCGGCTCGGAGCCGGGTGGATCGATATTCTGTTCCTTCATGAGCCGAGCCTTGAACGCATTGCGGCGCCCGGTGCCTTGCTCGAAGAACTCATCAGCCTGCGTCAGCGCGGCCTCATCACTCACTTCGGATTGGCCGGGAAATGGCCGGGCATCGAGAGCTTGGGCCCATTCGCGCGTGATGCGGGTGAAATTGTGCAAACTGGTGAGTCCGAGTGGCCTGAGACGTCTCCCCCCGCCATCACCTATGGGGCGATATCGCAGGCGTCGCAGCACTACTTCGCGCCGGCTGTCGATGCCACTTCCGCGGCGCAACGTCTGCGCGCAGCCTTGGACCGCAGGCCCAACGGGGTAGTGATCGTATCAACATCAAAGCCTGGAAATCTGCGCCTGTTGGCAGAGGCGGCGGCAAGCAAACCATAGTGTCCCATTTGATTCCGAAGTTCACTTTCGAGGACGTGGCTGGGTGAGAGCGAACTTCGGAATCAAATGGGACACTAAAGTCATGGTCTTGCTAGTGTGGTTCAAAGTTGACTATTTTCCGCTCAGCATACTCAACGCAACGGCCTCAGCCACGCGAATGCCATCGACACCGGCAGATAGTATTCCTCCGGCATAGCCGGCACCCTCGCCGGATGGATACAGTCCGCGCGTGTTGCGGCTTTGGTATGTGGCGTCGCGTGCAATACGGATGGGAGATGACGTGCGCGTCTCGACACCGGTCATCACAGCGTCGGCAAGCGTAAAGCCTTTGATCTGGCGATCAAACATCGGCAGCGCCTCGCGCATCGCCTCTACTGCGAATTCCGGCAGGCAAGATGCGAGGTCGGTTGGTTTTACGCCCGGTTGATATGACGGCACGACGCTGCCAAGTTCTGACGAAGCGCGCCTGGCCAGAAAATCGCCAACTCTTTGGGCAGGGGCCAGATATCCAGAACCCCCGGCTGCAAAGGCCTTCTCTTCCCAGTGGCGCTGATAGGCGATGCCGGCCAGCGGATGGCCCGGAAAATCAACTTCCGGCGTAATGCCGACGACGATGCCTGCGTTGGCGTTGCGTTCGGCACGCGAATACTGGCTCATTCCATTCGTCACGAGCCGGCCCGGCTCGGAGGCTGCCGCCACCACGGTTCCGCCGGGACACATGCAGAAACTATAAACATCGCGGCCATTGGAACAGTGATGCACCAGTTTGTAGTCGGCGGCGCCAAGTATGGGATGCTGCCCGCTCGTGCCAAAGCGGCAGGCGTCGATGAGTGATTGCGGATGCTCGATGCGCACGCCAATAGAAAACGGCTTGGCCTCGATATAAACGCCACGATCAAACAGCATCTGGAATGTGTCGCGTGCACTGTGGCCAATAGCAAGAACGACGTGGCGGCCCTCGATGCAAGTGCCGTCTTCCAGCGTCACCCCAACGGCTTGCCGCGAACCGGCTGGAGTTGTCTCGATGTCAAGCCCAGTGACCTTCGAACCGAATCGGTATTCGCCGCCGAGGGCCTCGATCTGGGCCCGTATGCCCTCAACAATCGTAACCAGACGGAACGTGCCGATGTGGGGCTTTGCAGCGTAGAGAATTTCCTCCGGCGCACCGGCTTTGACGAATTCAGTCAGAACCTTGCGGCCAAGTTGATTGGGATCTTTGATCTGGCTGTAGAGTTTACCGTCTGAGAACGTGCCCGCGCCGCCCTCGCCGAATTGCACGTTCGATTCGGGGTTCAGAACCGAGCGGCGCCAAAATCCCCACGTGTCCTTGGTGCGCTCGCGCACAATCTTGCCGCGTTCCAGGATGAGCGGCCGGAAGCCCATTTGCGCCAGCACAAGTCCCGCCATTAAGCCGCAAGGTCCGGTGCCGATAATGATCGGCCGAGTGGTCAGATCATGTGGTGCACGCGCAACGAATTTGTAGCTGACATCGGGCGTGATGCTGAGGTGGGCATCGCCTTTCATCCGTTGGAGCACGCTGGCTTCGTTGGCGACGACAACGTCGAGTGTGTAATTGAGAGCAATCGCCGATTTTTTGCGGGCGTCAACGGCACGGCGGAAAATCTCAAAAGAAACGAGATCGGTATCGGGCACGCCTAGGCGCTGCAAAATTGCCGCGCGGATCGCTCCCTCGGCATGATCGAGCGGCAGTTTTACTTCCCTGAGGCGCAGCATTGGCCGTGTTGGCTCCAAGTCGGGTTTAAGCCCAAGCCCTACGTCTGCCGGAGCTTGTGCCAATGGTTCTCTTAGTGTAGCCCCGGAACCCTAGCCACTCTTTTGATTGTGTTGCGTCTTTCCAAACATCGGTCCACCTGTCGCCGGACTCGAATGTTTGGGAGGCAACACTAGGGTCGTTCCGGTCTTAGCTGAATCCTAGAACGACCCTAGCTTTTTGTTTGGTCGTGCTTCTTACCGGGAAAACCGCTCACAGTTTTTCCGGAAGCACTCTAGCGGGCACTATGGAATTCTCTCTTTACATCCTCGAATGTGCCGACGGCACGCTTTACACCGGTATTGCCGTCGATGTCGCACGCCGCCTTGCCCAGCACAACGGCGAGAAGCCAAAAGGCGCGCGATACACGTCGGCGCGGCGGCCGGTTAAACTTGTTTATGAAGCGAAGTTCCCGTCGCGGTCGGATGCCCTTAAGGAAGAAATCCGCATCAAGAGGCTGACCCGCGATCAAAAACAGGCCCTTATTGCAGCCTTCATCATAGGCGCCGCCGTGTCATGACAGGCAACAGCGAGCGATATGACGCCGTGATTGTGGGTGCAGGTGCGGCCGGCCTGATGTGCGCGCTGACGGCCGCACAGCGCGGCAAGCGCGTCTTGGTTCTCGATCATGCCGGGAAGGCCGGGGCGAAGATCCTCATTTCTGGCGGAGGCCGCTGCAACTTTACCAACCTCGATGTGCGCCCCGAGCGCTTCATCTCGCAAAATCCGCATTTCTGCCGGTCGGCATTGAGCCGCTATACGCAGCACGATTTCATCGCGCTCGTCACTCGCCACGGCATTGCCTATCACGAAAAGACGCTGGGCCAATTATTTTGCGATGGTTCGGCGCGCGCGATTGTTTCGATGCTGCTTGAGGAATGCGTGACGGCGGGCGCCGGTGTGCGCGTGGGTGTTGGGGTGAAAAGCGTTTCGCGCAGCGATCACTTCAGGATTGAAACGTCGCACGGCGACTTCGCGGCCGGAGCACTTGTTCTTGCAACAGGCGGCTTATCTATCCCGAAAATGGGGGCGACAGGCTGGTCCTTGGATATCGCGCGCCAGTTCGGGATACGTGTGACGGAAACGAGGCCTGGCCTTGTGCCTCTGAAATGTAGCGCAGGCGAGTTTGGCTCAGGAGAGCATCCAGCAGGTGTGGCGTTGCCTGTAGTAGCGTCGTGCGAGGCGGCAAAATTTCGCGAGAACTTGTTGTTCACGCATCGTGGTGTGTCGGGGCCAGCTGTTTTGCAGGTGTCGTCCTATTGGCGCGAGGGCCTGCCGGTTGCCCTCGACATGCTGCCGGAGTGCGATGCGGCCGCAGTGCTTCTTGAACGCAAGCGCGCCCGGCCGCAAGCCGAAGCCAAAACCATACTGGCTGAAGTTCTGCCAGCAAGGCTCGCGCACGCGCTCGCCGCAGCTTTTCTTCCCGCAGGGCCAATGGTGACGATTTCAGACCGGGTCCTTACCGGTTTTGCCGCGCGCTTAAAGAACTGGCAGATCGTGCCGGCAGGTTCGGAAGGCTACGCCAAGGCAGAGGTAATGCTGGGAGGCATCGACACGCGCGATCTGTCGTCGAAAACTATGGAGAGTACGGCTGTATCTGGGCTCTATTGCATCGGAGAAGCCGTCGATGTGACCGGCTGGCTCGGTGGCTACAATTTTCAGTGGGCTTGGTCGAGCGGCTGGTGCGCGGGTGTTGCGATAGGAGAACATTAAACCGGGATAGCGCCCTATCCATCGCTGTCATCCTCGGGAGTCATGTCGAAGACGTGCTTCGCACTTGGCCCGAGGACATCGATTTGGCATTAGATGCGCCTATTTAAAACCGCTTCTGCAACCGTTCTAAATAGTCGAGTTCTCCTTCCGGCCGCGTGGGCTCACCAAGACGGCGGCGCACCTCTTCCAGAACTTCACGGGCGCGTTGCGCATCGATCTGATCGGGCACCTTGACCGACGTACCAAGATCCGGTCCTTGTGTCTTTTGCGGGCGGCCTAACGGGTCGCGCTCTTTCTTGCCGTTTTCCCCGGTGCCGCGAGACGCCTGCTTTTGCATCTGCTCTGACATCTGCTGGGCGCTCTCGCGCATTTTCTCGAGTGCGTCACCCTGATTTTCCGTGGCATCGTCGAGGTCGCTTGAACTCAAGGCCTGCTCAGCCGACTCCATCGCATCGCGCGCATCCCTCAGTTCCTTGGAGCCGCCGGCGCGGGCGTCCTTCATCTGCTTTTCGAGTTCGGCAAGGCGTTCCTTCAATTTACGCTGCCTGTCGGCGAGGCTGCTGGGCGACTTGTTGCCCTGGCCGCCCGACTGTGGATTGTTGGTGTCGTCTTCGCCGTCCTGGCCATCGTCACCCTGCTGGCGCTCTCCGTCATGTCCCTTATCGGCCCGAGCCTGATTCTTCGGGTCGCCCGACGAGCGCTGGACCTTCTTGCCATCCTTGCCTTTGCCGCTCTTTTGGCCGTTCGCTCCAGGCTGCTGGCTCCGCTGCTCAACTGGGTCTTTGCCCTCGGCGCTCTGCTGCTCCTTGAACGTGTCGTCTAACAGCTTCTGCTGCTCGGACGCCATGTTAACAAGCTTCTCCATCATCTTTTGCAATTCTTGGCTGCGCTGCTGCTGCGCCTGCTGATCTTCGGACTTGCCGGCCTTCAGCCTCTCCATCACATCGCGCAATTCAGACAGCATCTTCTCGGCGTCTTCGCGAGAGCCGTTCTTTGCCGCCTCCTCGAACTTCTTCATCATCTCATCAAGCTCTTGCTTGCCGAACTTCTCCTGATCTCCGTTGCCGTCCTGCTGCGCTTGTTCGTTGTCTTTTTCCGACTGCTTGGCGAGCTGCTGCATGTAGTCGTTGAAAGCTTGCTTCATCTCATCCATCAGGCGCTTTATTTCTTCTTCCGAAGCGCCGTCTTCGAGGGCCTTGGACAGTCTCTCCTGGGCATCGCGCAACGCCCGCTCCGCCTCTGAGAGATCGCCATCTTCAATGCGCAATGCGGTTTGCCACATCTGCTCGACGACGCTGGCCATCGCCTGGCGTGAGCGATCACGTCCGAGACGATGATAAATCGTCCGCAGCGATAGATAGACACGCTGATCCTTGATGAATTCTTGCGGTTTGGCGGTCAGGGCGTCGAGCGCAATCATCACCTGGTCGCGGTAGCGCGGGTCGTCGATCAGCTTGCGGCGCTGCTCAACAACGGCACGGGCAAGAGGTTTTGTGAACGCGCGCGCCGGCAGAACCATTTCAACTGGAACGGTGGCGCCAACCTGACCGGCAACGTCCTTGACCTCCAAGTTCATCTTGACCCGCATGCCGGCCCACGGATGCGACGCAAGATCGAGATAGGTCGTGGCTTCTGCCTCCTTGGGTGTACCATGCGGCACCTTCAAAGTTAGAACGGGTGGCCGTGTCAGCGGCGGGCGCGCACCTTTGGGCGCAGGAGGTTGCGACCATGCTATGGCGGGGTCTGTATCCTTGGGCTTCACTTTCTCGACATGTGCGCCCGCTGAGGCGACACCGTAATCGTCTTCAACTTTGTAAATCAGCTTCAAGGAACCGCGCGGTGTCAGTTCCGGCTTTTTGGTCAGGGCTATCTTTGGCACTTGATCGGGAATGACATCGAGCGACCACTTGGCGACTTCTGTTGTGCCAGCCAGGGCACGCAACGTGGCTCCGCGGCGCAAGATGTAGCGAATCTCCTGCACATCGTTGCCCGCCTCTTTCGCCAGAGGCGTGAAGGTCTCTGGCTCTGTGCCCGGTGTGCTAACGACAAGGCTAAGAGTATCAGTGCCAATTCCAGATGCGCGCAAAATCACGACACTGCGGTCGGGCACGGATAACGGCTGAACGTCCGTACTGGCGGCGGTCACGGCTTTGCCCGAACCGAGCGGATTGCTGCCGTCGGCTAGCATCAAGGGCGGGCGCGTGGTGTATGCGGGTGGTGTTACCCAAGCATCGAGCCTGGCTTGCGCCAGACGGGTGAAAGACGAAAACTGAAAAGCGCTGCCAAGCCGCTCAAAGGTCCGGTCACCAGCGAGCGCCAGTGCAGCCACTGCGCCAAGTGTTAGCAGCGCACGCAACGCCAAAGGATCTCTGGTGTCGGTGCGCGGTTTGGGCCGGCCAGGCTTTAGCTTGGACATGGCTTCGGCCATGCGGGCTTTGTGGGCTTGCCAGATCGCGCGCGTGGTGGGATCGGACGCTGAAGCCGTCAGCGTATCCTCATAGGATGAGGCGGGGCGATGCGGAATTCCCGAGACGCGTTCGATGCGGCGGATGGCATCTTCGCGCGCCGGCCACTTGATGCGCGCGATATAGATTGTAGCCGCCAGCACTGCCAATCCGAATACGGCGAGAAGTGCTATGTGCAGACCATCATTCAGGTGTGCCCATGCGCCGCTCAGGGTCACAAGCGTGAACACCAGTCCGACGGCTGCTATCGACCATAGGCGCAGCCAGAGCTGCTCGAAGACCGACGCCCATTTGGCGAGACGGATTTTGCCTTCAAAGCTGCGATCCGCAGCCTGCCGCGCGGTTATGTCTTTGCTCATGCGCAAAAAATAGCACGGCTGGCGGCGGTGTCACCATGGCAGCACATTACAATATTGAGAGATTGAACGTTTGCCGGCCGTTGGCGCGTGCCTCCGGGGCCAAAAGCGCGGCTTACGGTTCGCTCGATCAGATTTGGCCGGGAGCCATCAACCAAGGCGGAATTTGGTCGAGGCCGATCAGGTCTTCAAATGTGGGGCGCGGCCGGACGATGGCAAATTCAGCTCCGTTGACCATGACTTCCGGGATCAACAGCCGTGAGTTGTAGGTCGAGGCCATGACGGCACCATAGGCCCCTGCCGTCATGACGGACATGAGATCGCCAGGAGCAAAAGGCGGCAAGTTGCGCTCGAGCGCCAGATAATCACCCGTCTCACACACTGGACCGACAATATCCTGCACACTGGCAGGCTGACCCAGCTTGGCTTCATCGACAGGCCAAATCTCATGATGTGCATCATAAAGCGTGGGCCGGATGAGATCGTTCATGGCGGCGTCGACAATAGTGAAGGCACGCCCGGCGCCGGCCTTGACGTAAATCGTGCGCGTTACCAGCACGCCG
Source organism: Hyphomicrobium sp. (assembly GCA_040080075.1). GTDB lineage: Bacteria > Pseudomonadota > Alphaproteobacteria > Rhizobiales > Hyphomicrobiaceae > JANNFX01. The sequence continues at coordinate 15,872 of JBEBJD010000046.1, forward strand.
GCGTTGCCGGCAATCATGCGGCCCGGCTCAAGTATGATCTTCAAACCAAGATCACCCAATGCCTCCGTGACGATACGGGCGTATTCGTCCGGATGCGGGGGGGCGGCATTGGAAGTGACGTAGGGCACGCCCAGCCCGCCGCCAATATCAAGGTGGCGAATGTTGTGACCATCACCGCGCAGGGCCTGCACCATTTCGCGCATCAGGCGGAAGGCATCGCGGAATGGCTGGAGATCGGTGATCTGGCTGCCGATATGCATGTGAATGCCGGCAACGTCGATTCCGGGCAGGGTGCGTGCGTGGGCATAAAGCGCGGGGGCAGCCATGAACGGGATGCCAAATTTGTTTTCGGATTTTCCCGTCGAGATTTTGGCATGGGTCTTGGCATCGACATCGGGGTTGACGCGAATAGCGACACGGGCGGTGACACCAAGTCCTGCAGCAACTTCTGACAGTGCCGCGAGTTCGGGTTCGCTTTCCACATTGAAGCCGTAAATGCCCTGTTTTAGCGCAAAAGCCATTTCATCGCGCGTCTTGCCGACGCCGGCGAAAATGATCTTCCCGGCATCAACGCCGCTGGCAAGGGCGCGCCGCAGCTCCCCCTCTGAGACGACATCCATGCCCGCGCCAAGCCGGGCGAGCGTGGTCAACACGGCCTGATTGGAGTTCGATTTTACGGCGAAACAAATGAGCGCATTCTGGCCTGCAAACGACGAGGCGAGTACACGGTAGTGGCGCTCCAACGTGGCTGTGGAATAGCAATAGAAGGGTGTGCCGGTCTGCGCAGCAATGCGCGCGAGGCTGACGTCTTCGGCATGCAAGATGCCGTTGCGGTAGGCAAAATGGTGCATTGTTGGGCCAATACTTTGGAAGGCTAGAGCTTTGAGTGGATGCGGCGCGTGTTCAGTACGCCTTGCATTTATCTCAGCAAGCCGTCGAGCACAAAGCCTTCGTGCTTCTTTGGCGCGTCCGCTTCCGACTTACCCTGGCCAGAGTTGGCGTCGGCGGTGGCATCGTTCTTGGCGGCCTGAGGCGTTTCGAGCGAGCCACGCACACCGCATCCGGCGAGTGACACCGCCAGGATCAGAGCCAGCCCAAACTTCTTAGCAAAACTCGACATTCTTCTCGCCGTCACTCTATGCTCAGGTTGCAACTCCAGCGTCTGCCGGGATGTCCGCGATCCTGTCTTAGCCCGTCCGGCCCGACTTTTCCAACCGCTTCAGCCACGCTTTAGCGCTTTTGGCGACGTTCTGTGGCGCAGTTCCCCCATAGCTCTTTCGGCTTTTAACAGAATTCTCAACAGAAAGAACGGTATAGACGTCTTTTGTGAGGCGCGGTTCGATGCCCTGCATAACGCTCAGCGGCAGCTTGTCGAGGGTCAGACCCTCGGTTTCTGCCGCCTTAACGATTGAACCTGTTACGTGATGGGCATCGCGAAACGGCATTTTCAGCTCGCGCACAAGCCAATCGGCTAGGTCGGTCGCTGTCGAATAGCCACTGCCAGCAGCAGTCCGCATCGTGCCGGGCACGGGCTCTAAGTCCCCGACCATGCCTGTCATCGCGGCCAGGCCGAGGCGCAGAGCGGAAAATGCCTCGAAGGTGACTTCCTTGTCTTCCTGCATATCCTTGGAATAGGCGAGAGGCAGTCCCTTCATGACGAGCACTAGGCTTTGGAAGGCGCCGGCAACCCGGCCCACCTTAGCGCGCGTCAATTCGGCCGCATCCGGATTACGCTTCTGAGGCATGATCGATGAGCCGGTCGTGAATTTGTCAGACAGCGTAATGAAGCCGAACTGGGGCGTGAACCAGAGTACGAATTCTTCCGCCATCCGTGATAAATGAACGGCCGTAATGGCCGCGGCCGCCAATGCTTCAAGGGCGAAGTCGCGGTCAGAAACGCCATCGAGTGAATTGGCCATCGGCCGGTCAAAGCCAAGTTCTTCCGCTGTGGCCTTGCGATCGATAGGAAACGATGTGCCAGCGAGTGCTGCCGAACCCAGCGGACACTCATTGAGCCGGACGCGCGCATCGGCGAACCGGCCGCGATCGCGGGCCAGCATTGCGACATAGGCCAGCAAATGATGGCCGAAAGTGACGGGCTGTGCCGGCTGCAAATGAGTGAATCCAGGCATGACCGTTGCTGCATGGGCTTCTGCTTTTGCGGCGAGTGCCAGTTGCAGCGCGGCCAGATGTTCGTCGATCATATCGATGGTGTCGCGCACCCACAGCCGGAAGTCGGTCGCCACTTGGTCGTTGCGCGAGCGCGCCGTGTGCAGCCGTCCGGCAGGTTCGCCGATGTGATCTTTGAGCCAGTTCTCGATGTTCATATGCACATCTTCGAGCGCCGATGAGAACCGGAAGGTGCCGGCCTCGATCCTGCCTTCGAGTTCCTTGAGCCCGTCGATGATTTTCTTTGAGTCAGCCTTCGTGATGATGCCTTGCTCGCCGAGCATCCTCGCGTGGGCTTTGGAGCCACGAATATCTTGCGGGGCCAACACCTTGTCGAAACCGATGGAGACGTTAATCTCTTGCATGATGTCGGCGGGCGATGAGGCAAACCGGCCTCCCCACATCTTATTGGCGGATTTTTCTGTCACGGGAGAAACGCTTCCTGGCTGCAGGCCGTATATGACGACTATGAGAGCGGGCCGGGTGGCCCAGCTCAAGGGAGAGATACAAGACACATGAGCGCAAACAGAGAAGGCCCGGGCGCGAAACTTTCACCCCAGGCCAGCCTTTGGCTGGCGGTTGCAGCCGCCATCACCGGATTTGCGGCGGTATACGGCACCTTAGGGGGCTCTGACAACGGCACCGGCGCCCTGAAGGCAGCGCCAGACGCCCAAAAGGCTGCGAGTGCCCCCTCATCGGGCGAGGCGACTGCGGGTAAATTGGCGGCTTTCGTGCGCAAGAATCCACCCGTGGCGCTAGCCGAGTTCTCGTTTACCGACGGGACAGGCAAAACGCGAACCCTTGCCGATTTTTCCGGTAAAACGGTGCTTCTCAACCTGTGGGCGACATGGTGCGCGCCATGCCGGGAGGAGATGCCGTCGCTCGACCGGCTGCAAAAGGAACTCGGTTCAGACACTTTTGAAGTCGTGGCACTCGCCGTCGACCGCACGGGTGTCGAGGCGGCAGGCAAGTTTCTCAAGAGCATTGGCGTTGAACACCTCAAACTCTATGCCGATCCGACGACAAAATCGGGCACGGCGTTGCGGGTTCTGGGCATGCCGACGACCATACTGGTCACCGCCGATGGCAAAGAAGCAGGACGCCTTGCCGGTCCCGCGGCTTGGGACAGCGACGAAGCGAAAAAACTGATTGCGGCAGCGAGGCAATAAATACGCTTAGGCTGTTGTTCTGTCGCATGTTCTACGAAGAACCGGGATCCACTTCGCAGCAAAGTGCTCTAGCTAAGCCGCCGTGCGCAGTTCTCACAATCCGTCCAGCACGGTTTTCAAATAGCGGCCATAGTCATTCTTGGCGTAGCGCCCAGCGATGAGCGCTTCGAGTTGACTGGCTGAAATGAAACCCTGGCGGAAGGCGATCTCTTCGGGGGCAGCGATCTTGAGGCCCTGGCGCTTTTCGATGGTCGAGACGTAACTGGCCGCTTCCAGAAGGCTGTCGGGAGTGCCGGTGTCGAACCAGGCGTAGCCGCGTCCCATCTTTTGAACCCGCAAATCACCCGCCTGCAAATAGGCGTCGTTGACGGCTGTAATCTCAAGTTCTCCACGCGAAGACGGTTTGAGATTTTTTGCAATGCCGACGACGCGATTGTCATAGATGTAGAGACCGGTCACGGCCCAATTTGATTTCGGCTTTTCTGGCTTTTCTTCAATCGATACGGCTTGGCCCTTGGTGTCGAACTCAACGACGCCATAGCGCTGCGGGTCATTAACTTGGTAGGCAAATACAGTGGCGCCACTGCGCTCGCGATAGGCGTCTTGCACCAATTCTGTGAGGCCATGCCCATAGAAAATGTTGTCGCCTAAGACCATGGCGCACGAATCCTGCCCAATAAACTTTTCACCGATGATGAAGGCTTGGGCTAGTCCTTCAGGCTTGGGTTGCGCGGCATAACTGATGTTCATGCCCCAAGACGCTCCGTCACCGAGCAATTCCTGGAAACCTGGAAGATCGCGCGGAGTCGAGATAACCAGCACGTCGCGCACGCCTCCCAGCATCAAGACTGAGAGCGGATAGTAGATAAGCGGCTTGTCGTAGACGGGCAGCATCTGCTTGGATGCGGCAAGGGTCATGGGATAGAGGCGCGTGCCGGAGCCGCCTGCCAGAATAATCGCTTTCATGCCGGGTCTCGGGTTGGTTGAAGTTGTGCAGGTGACTGAAGTGAGGCGAAATGCGCCGCGAGGCTGTCGCGCCAGTCGGGCAACTTAAGTCCCAATGCCGCTTCCGCCTTGCATTGATCAAGTACCGAATAGGCTGGCCGCCGCGCGGGCGTGGGATAGTCGCTAGTTGTGATGCGATTGAGTTGGGGAGCCTTCAGCCCAGCCTCGGCGGCGTGCCGGAAGATCTCTGCGGCAAAGCCATGCCATGTCGTCTCGCCGCGGCCAGCTAGGTGATAGGTTCCCCAGCGGTTCTCGTCTGGCGAGTTGTTCAATCCCGTTGCTAGGCCTAGAAGCGCGTCTGCCAAGTCATCGGCGCGCGTGGGTGCACCGTGCTGATCTGCGACGACACCGATGACATCACGCTCGGATGCGAGCCGCAGCATGGTCTTCACGAAATTTGACCCATCGGGGCCATAAATCCATGACGTTCTGACGATGACGTGGCGAAGGTTGAGGCGGCGAACGGCGTCCTCACCCTCGGCCTTGGAGCGACCATAGACTCCAAGCGGCGCGACCGGGTCAACTTCCAAATAGGGCGATGACTTGGTGCCGTCGAAAACGTAGTCGGTCGAAATGTGGATGAGAGGAATGTTGCGCGCGGCGCATGCCGTAGCCAGGTCTCCTGGCCCTTGGGCGTTTATGGCATTGGCCAGGCCCGGCTCACTCTCGGCTTTGTCGACGGCCGTGTAGGCGGCTGCGTTGATCACAATCCCTGGGCTGGTATCATCAAGAAATTTCTGAACACTGGCGGACTGTGTCAAGTCCAGCCGGGGCCGGCCAATGGCCTCAAGTCGGGTGCCAGTGCGCAAGGCTGCACGTTGAAGCGCGAGCGCAAGCTGTCCTGTTGAGCCTGCAACAGCGATCTTGGGTGGCGTCACCGGAAGCTCCGTTGAGGTTCGAACACGACGAACCACGCGATTGGCCTATGCATCAGACCTGAAGCTGCGCACAGTAAGACATCATCGTTAACGTCAGCTAACGGGCCGGAATGGTTTGAGTTCCAGTCAGTCAAAATCCTGGGTTAGGGTGTGTGCAACAAGCCTGAAGGATCGCTCCTTATTTTTTTAAGTAGCAGTCCTGCTTGCCCGGATCGATGACTTCAGGCCAACCCGCAATCCGTTTCTCAATAGCTCGCCGCTTTATCCCACTAGCCATGCGGCGCCGTCCGA
>JBEBJD010000263.1:0-21247 GCA_040080075.1 Hyphomicrobium sp.
TCATGCCACTCATAGGCAAATCGGACAGCAATTCTATTGCCCGAAAAGGCCCAGATCTCCTTGACCAGGCGATAGCTTAGTTCGCGTGCCCATTTGCGTTGCAAAAATGCGATGATCTCGCTGCGTCCTTTTGGAAACTCGTTCCGGTTTCGCCACGCGCTATCTACCGTGTAGGCCAGTGCGACGCGCTGCGGGTCGCGCGTGTTCCAGGCATCCTCCGCCAAGCGAACTTTTTCAATCGCCGTCTCAAGCGTGAACGGCGGAAGCGGCAGCTTCGTTTCCATGACGTGTTTCCTTTTTACATTCCAGCACGCGTCATCCCATTGTTACCGGTCAGAGCTCGCGCCGCGCTGGTTCAAGTTGAACTCGAGAGACAAGACACGCGGGCATCACGGAGCCGCTGTTGGAAAAAACTGCTGTTCGCCGCCAACCTTAAAGGCCGCGATGGCCGCCTGCCCTTCGCCCGAAACCAGCCAGTCGATAAAGGCCTGCCCCTCTTTGGCTTTGACGTTGGGATGGCGCTCGGGATTGACGAGGATGACGCCATAAGGGTTATGCAGCCGCCTGTCGCCTTCAACAGCCAGCTTCAAGCCGCCCTTATTGCCAAATGCCGACCACGTCGCCCGGTCAGTGAGCACATAGCCTCCCATGCCAGCCGCCACGTTGAGCGTGGCCCCCATGCCCTGACCGCTCTCGCGATACCACGACCCTGACGCCGATTTGGCGTCAACACCGGCGTCCTTCCAAAGCTTCAGTTCCGCCTTATGGGTGCCACTGTCGTCGCCGCGCGATACGAACACCGCTTTAACGCCGGCGATCTTGCGCAGGGCGTCCACGGCATCTGTGCTGCCGGAAATTCCAGCAGGATCGGCACCTGGCGCAACAATAATGAAGTCATTGTACATGAGGTCGAAGCGGCGCACGCCAAAGCCCTCTGCTACAAATCTCTCCTCGTCGGCCCTGGAGTGCACCAGAAGCACGTCGCCATCCCCGTTCTGAGCATTCTTGATGGCCTGCCCAGTTCCAACAGCCACCACTCGCACATCGATGCCAGTACTGGCGGTGAACAGCGGTAGTAAATGCGCAAAGAGCCCCGAATTCTCTGTCGAAGTTGTCGACTGAACGATGATGAAGGGGTTTTCGGCCCGCGAGGACACAACAGGCGCCCCAAGCATAAGAAGCAATATGACAACTATGCGCATGCGGTATGTCATGTGAGACGACTCCCAGGTCTAGTGGCCGATGTCACCGGCGATTACGAAGGGCACATATCTGTCAATCGGCTTAGCCATGCCGGGGACAAATAAGGGCTTGGCTATTTTCGTTGCGTAGAGGCAAAACAATACTCCAAATGCAAGACGGGAATCGCTTACATGGCCAGCCTAATTGTCCGCATTGATTTGGGAACTCACGGCCGCCTCGGGCGCGGAAAGCTCCAGCTTTTGCAGAAAATCGACGAACTGGGGTCCATCTCGGCGGCCGGACGTTTCATGAAAATGTCCTACCGCCAGTCGTGGGCGCTGGTCCACCAGCTCAACCATGCTTTCCAGGAACCGGTGGTGATCTCGCATCCGGGTGGCAAGAGCGGCGGTGGAGCCCAACTCACCGATTTTGGCCGGTTGCTGCTCACCCATTGTAACGCTCTCATCGGCACTGCTGCCAAGAGCGCTCAGCCCCACCTCGATTTCCTCGATGCGGTGCTGAGCAAAGGCGCTCCAGCACCCAAGACTGGTGGACGCAAAGCCAGCCACCACGAAGGCTAGCCTCTCGGTCATGTTGGCCTCCGGCATTGGTTGCCTGGGCCGAAGCGCCCTGTAATTGCTAGCGAGTATCATGACAGAACGATCTGGCCAGCAATGAACTGAGCCGCCTCCCGCGATCGCGGCTTGGCGAAAAATTCGGCCGCAGCCATCACCTCGCGAACGCGGCCCAAGTGCATGAAAGCGACGTGATCGGCAAGGCGCCGGGCTTGTCCCAAATCGTGAGTAATGCAAAGAATTGGAACCCCTGCGGCACGAATGAGCTGCAGTTGATCCTCGAACGCCGCGATCGATGCCGGATCAAGATTGGTGGTGGGCTCGTCAAGAATGAGCAACTCCGGCTGACAGGCCACGGCCCGCGTCAGTGCCAGACGCTGCTGCTCTCCACCCGATAGCACGCGAGCCGATGTGTGAGCGAGGTGGGATAGCCCGGCCTTTTCCAATGCGTCATGTGCACACGCGGCGCAGCCAGCTGCCGGCATTCCGGTGGCGCGCAGCGCAAAGACGATGTTTGCTTCTACAGTGCGCAGCAAAAGTACCGGCTTTTGAAATACGAGGCCGATCCGCACGATCCGTTTGCGATCGGGCTCGGTACCCGACCAAGTCACCCTGCCGCTGTCAGCCCGCAACAGTCCAGTCAACACGCGCACCAATAGGCTTTTGCCAGCACCATTTGGACCAAGAAGCACGGTGGCCCCGGGCCTATGTCCAATCGAGAGACTCGCTCCCGACAGTATCTTTCGCCCGTCACGCACGAGTCCAATGTCATGCCCCTCAATGGGCAGTACCGTCCCGGTCCTGCGACTATCCTCACCCTTCTTGATTGCCTCTACGGGGGACACTTTAAAACCTCGCGCCATAAAGTCCGGCATGCTGACGCATGGGACGCAGCGTCAGCACTAAAATATTGATGAGCAGAGCCAAGGTGACGAGGATGAATCCCAGCGCGAGCGCCATGGCAAGGTTGCCGCGCGACGTCTCCAATGCAATGGCCGTCGTCATGGTGCGGGTTAAGTGGTTGATGTTGCCGCCCACAATAATGATGGCGCCAACCTCGCCTATAGCCCGGCCAAATCCGGCCAGCAACGCCGTCGCCAAGCGGGCACGGCCCTCGTAGAGCAGCGTCTGCATGCGCTCGAATGGCGAAAGACCGAATGCCCGCAACTGTTCATCAAACTCGCCCCGCAGATCTTTGACGGTTTGGCGGGCTAACGCAGCAACGATCGGTGTGATCAGCAGCGTCTGGGCGGCTATCATGGCGCCCGGGGTATAGAGCAGTTGCAGTACCCCCAACGGCCCGGAATTCGACAGCAAGAGATAGACGATGAGGCCGGCGACCACGGGCGGCAGACCCATAAGCGTGTTGATGAGTACAATGAGCGCGCGGCGCCCAGGAAAGCGGGCGACGGCCAGGGTAGCGCCCAACGGTAAGCCAATAAGCGCGGCGATCACAACAGCCGTCAGACTGACCCTGAGTGATAGCACCACGACTTCAACCAAATCCGCATCGAGCGTCATTATTAGACGGGACGCAGTGACCACCGCTTCGCTCAAATCGCTCATCTTTGATATGTCTCTTTCAACATAGCGCTGCCGGTATAGCCTTCTGCAATTGTTGTCGTAACTCCATTGTATATTCGACCAAGGAACATGTTTGCGTCTCACGAGATAGCTGACTACTCTTGACCTATAAAAAGCGCGGACTAAACCGCACTCGATTGCTCCCTGGAAGGAAACCAAAGATGCTCAAGGCGCTTGTCATCGATTCAGGCAAATGCACCGGCTGCAAGCAATGCGAAATGGCTTGCTCCTTTGAAAATGAAGGTGAATTCAACGTCGCCAAGTCTCGCATCCGCGTTTTCGATTTTCATGAGCAGGGCCAGATGGTGCCCTACACTTGCACCCAGTGCGCCGAGGCGTGGTGCCAGCAAGCTTGCCCCGTTAACGCGATTACCACTGACCCTGCTTCGGGCGTCAAAATCGTTGCCGACAGCATCTGCGTCGGTTGCAAGGTTTGCACTATCGCCTGCCCGTTCGGCACAATTAATTATAACGCTTCCACTGGCAAGGTTATCAAGTGCGACTTGTGCCAAGGCAATCCGGCTTGCGCCGACGCCTGCCCCACGGGCGCCATCACTTATCAGGACATTGAGCAGACGGGCTTCGACAAGATGAAGCTCTGGGCGGCCAAAGCGGGCGCATCCGCCGATCGATCGGGACCTAACGCCCCGACCGCCAAGGCCTAAGGAATAGAGCCGGTTTATTTTTCTCACGGCTTATTTGGTCCACGGCTTAGATGGCAGTTAGCAAAGCCCAAGCCGGGACGCAGAAGAGCCAGTTTAAGGCCAATTGAGACGATCTGTTCTAACGGCCTTCGAAATCATTCTTAAGGAAACGCCCCATGGCATGGACACGTAAAATCCTTCGGATTAATCTCACGGCGGGCACGATAAAAGTCGAGCCGCTGAATATGGACTGGGCGCGACTCTACCTAGGCCAGCGCGGACTGGCTTCAAAGTATCTTGTAGAGGAAATCGATCCCAAGACTGATCCTTTGGGACCGGCCAACAAGATGATTTTTGCCACTGGTCCGCTCACAGGTACCGCGGCGTCCACAGGCGGGCGCTATTCCGTCATCACCAAGGGCCCGCTGACCAACGCCATCGCATGCTCAAATTCGGGCGGCTACTGGGGTGCGGAATTGAAGTTCGCGGGCTGGGATATGGTCATCCTGGAAGGTAAGAGTCCCAAACCCGTCTACATTACCATTATCGACGGCGTCTGTGAGATCCATGACGCTTCGCCCATTTGGGGCACCAGTATCTGGCACACCGACGAATGGATTAAGACCAAGCATCAAGACCCGATGATGCGCATTTCCGGTATCGGCATCGCGGGCGAGAAGCAGGTCATGTATGCCGCTATCGTCAACGATCTGCATCGCGCAGCAGGCCGCTCTGGAGTCGGCGCAGTCATGGGCTCCAAGAACGTCAAGGCCATCGCCGTGCGCGGCACCGGCGGCGTTAAAGTCAAGGATGGCAAACGCTTTATGGCGGCCACGGCGGCTGGCAAAAAGGTGTTGCAGCAAAATGCCGTTACGGGACAAGGCCTGCCGGCTTTTGGCACCCAGGTGCTGATGAACGTCATCAACGAAGCCGGCGCGATGCCGACACGCAACCATCGCGAAGTACAGTTTGAAGGCGCCCACGATATTTCCGCCGAAGCGATGGCGACCCCGCGCAAGACTGACGGTCACAAGAACCTTTTGACCAACCAGGCTTGCTTTGGTTGTACCATCGCCTGCGGCCGCATTTCGAAGATCGACGAGACCCACTTCACCATCAAGAACAAGCCGGAATACTGGCACGCATCGGGTGGCCTTGAGTATGAGGCAGCTTGGGCGCTTGGGTCCAACACCGGTGTCAACGACCTCGAGGCGCTGACATACGTCAACTTCATCTGCAACGAACAGGCGATGGACCCGATCTCGTTCGGTGCCACCGTCTCGGCAGCCATGGAGCTTTACGAACTCGGCCTTATCACCAAGGAACAGACGGGTGGGCTAGAGCTCAAGTTCGGCTCGGCGGAAGTTCTGGTTAAATGCGTGGAGCTAACGGGTAAGGGCGAAGGTTTCGGCAAAGAGCTGGGCCTGGGCTCGCTGCGCCTTTGCACCAAGCATGGCAGGCCCGACCTGTCGATGTCGGTCAAGGGTCAGGAATTCCCGGCTTACGATTCGCGCGGAATTCAGGGCATGGGGCTGACTTATGCCACCTCAAACCGGGGTGCATGCCACTTGCGCTCCTATACCGTGTCTTCGGAAATTCTTGGCATCCCCGAGAAGACCGATCCGCTCGCGACTGATGGAAAACCGGCACTCGTCAAGGCTTTCCAGGACGCGACGGCGGCCGTGGATTCTTCGGGCCTGTGCGTCTTCACCACCTTCGCCTGGACCCTCAACGATATTGCCCCGCAAGTCGATGCCGCCTGCGAGGGCCAGTGGACTCCTGAATACATGTTGGAAGTGGGCGAACGCGTCTGGAATATGGAACGCCTCTTCAACAACGCGGCAGGCTTCACCGCTAAAGACGACAACTTGCCGCCACGCCTCGTCAACGAGCCCGCGAAAACGGGCCCTGCCAAGGGACTTGTCAACGGTTTGGCCAAGATGCTGCCCGAGTACTATCACCTGCGCGGCTGGACGCCCGACGGCGTGCCAACAGCCGCAACGCTGTCACGGCTGACACTCTAGTGTCCCGGCTCCGAAGTTCGCAAAGTGCCTCCCGAGGAATGGAGCGAACCCCGGAGCCGGCCACGATACTGGAAGCCAATGGGGCTAATGTGCCTCAGATCTTGGGGTCCTCTGCTGGGATGAGCCGCAGGAATGAAGCGGGCTTATCGATCATCAGACGACACCAACGGCTGCCAGTGAGCGCATTACCCGATCGCTCAACTTTGAATAAGCCGGCGGCTGTGACGCAATCTGCCCCGGCTTTATCGATGCATATTAAAGTCAGTTGAAGATTTGTGCCGGTCTGGCAAAACAAGGATCTGATGCTGGAGCCCAAAACGCAAAAATCGAATAAAAAAGTTCCCCGCAAAGACCTTGGGCGAATGGAGGAGGGCGCATGAACTACGTGATCATCGGAGCCGGGCCAGCAGGTGTAACGGCCGCGGAAACCGTTCGCAGCGCCGACAAGACCGGAACCATCACCATCATCGGATCCGAGGGTGAGCCGCCTTATTCGCGCATGGCCATTCCCTATCTTTTGCACGGCGACATTGAAGAAAAGGGAACCTACCTGCGCCAATACAAGGGGCACTATGATGCCCTGCAGATCAGCTTTAAGCCGGCCACCGTCGCAAGCATCGATGCCATCGGCCACAACGTAATCACTGCGGATGCCGAACAGATCCCCTATGATCGCCTGCTGATCGCGACGGGCGCCACTCCAATCATTCCGCGCATCGAGGGCGCCAATCTGCCCGGCGTCCACACGTGCTGGACACTCGCAGATGCCCGCAAAATCATTCGCGAAGTGGGCCCTGGTGCGCCAGTGGTGCTGGTCGGCGCCGGGTTCATTGGTTCGATTGTACTTGAGGCCCTACATAAGGTCGGCTGTAAGTTGACGGTTGTCGAAATTGCCCCGCGCATGGTCGCACGCATGATGGACGAAACGGCTGGCGGAATGCTGGGCCGTTGGTGCACGAAGCAGGGTGTGCGGGTACTGACCAACACCAAGGTCGATAAGATTCTTGCCAACAGCGAAGCAGGCGTGTCTAAACTTTCCGTTGGCATATCAAATGGCGAGTTCATTCCTGCACAAGTGGTCGTACTAGCGGCTGGAGTGCGCTCCAACATTGGCTTCGTGGCCAACTCTGGCATCAAAACAAACGCCGGCATCTCGGTTGATCAGTACCTTGAGACTTCGGTGCCCGATATTTATGCCGCCGGCGACTGTTGCGAGGGCATCGACGTCTCGACCGGCAAACCCGACATGCTGGCCATTCAGCCCGTAGCGGTCGAGCACGGCCGTTTGGCTGGCCTCAACATGGCCGGCATTCGCGCTCCCCATCGCGGCTCACTCAATATGAACGTGCTCGATACCATGGGGCTAATCTCCTCGTCATTTGGACTATGGCAGGGCGCGCCGGGTGGCGAGACCGCCAAACTGATCGACGAAGCAAACTTCAAGTATCTGAAGCTTGAATTCCTCGGCGACAAGTTGGTCGGTGCCCAGTGCGTAGGTATGACCGATCACGTCGGCATGCTGCGTGGCCTCATACAAACAGGCCTTCCGCTCGGCGTCTGGAAGAGCAGGCTGCTGCAATCTCCCGAGCGGGTGAGGGATGCCTATGTTGCGGTCGCGCAGAGCGCGCCACGCACAGGCCCCACGGGTCCCAATGTCAAACCGCCGACGCAAGTGCCCGAGCACTTCGCGGCGGGCAATTGATGGGTAAGAGTTCAAAACAGCATCATGCAGGTGACACTTAAGCTCTACGCGTCGCTCGGCCCCTATTTGCCTGATGGGTCCACACGCAATCAAGCCAATGTCGACGTTGCCGATGGCACGACTATTCGCGAGCTGCTCGACAGTTACAATCTGCCGCCGCAGGCTTGCCATCTCGTTTTGCTCAACGGCGTGTTTCAAGCGCCCGCCATGCGCGCCGGCGCAAAACTGAAAACCGGGGATTCGGTCGCGGTGTGGCCACCGGTTGCCGGGGGCTGAGCGCGCCCGTGTCCGTTTCCCCAGCGATCGTTGACAAGGTCATGTCGCTGTCTCGCGCGGAATTCGTAACTGCACTCTCTTACGTGAGCGGCACCGCGGCGGCTGGAGCTGACAATTGGACGGCGGCACTCACGGATGGCGGCTGCGTCACCATTACTTTCACTCCCCTAGCCAACGCACAGCTCAGCGCCCTCCTGCAATTACCGCGTGCGCTCGTGCGGTTGACATTTGACGATGCCAGCGAGATGGCAAGGCGCGATTTTCTGGCCCGGTTCGATTTCGCTTTCCAGCGTGGTGGCGGTTGACGTGGCTGAGTGCACACGATGGGACTGCAGGGCCTAAATGGCGCCCATGAAAGCCGCGTATGAAATAAAATTCGCCTGCATGCCGGGCTCTAGCGCGGACATCGACTCTGGCAATTCCAAAAGGCCATCCGTTGCGGTCAACGAACTGATGACACCGGCTCCGTCCTGGCGGTATTTCGAAGCTTCGATTGCACCATCTGAGGATCGCCTCAGTGACACGCGCACATATTCGCGTCGGCCTTCCTTCTTGCGATAGGCAAAGGCAGAGCGAACCGGTATTGCCAGGGGCTGCTCTGGAAGTGCGCCGGCCAGCCGCAAGATCAATGGGCGCACGACTTGTGCGAAGGTGATGAAGGCGGCCACAGGATTGCCCGGTAGTCCTGCAAAGGCCGCTTGAGAGTCCGGTGTCGCACCTCCCAGCACTGCAAACGCGACTGGCCGGCCAGGCTTGATGGCGATGCGCCAGAAGGCCATGGTGCCCACGCTTTCGACGGCACCTTTGACATAATCCGCCTCGCCCGTAGAGACGCCGCCGCTGGTGACTACAAGATCGTGGCTCTGCGCAGCACCCGCTAACGCGCGCGAAAGCAACGCTTCGTCATCGGCAAGAATACCCAGATCAGTGACTTCCACACCCAGCATTTGCGCCATACCGGCCAGTAACGGCCGGTTTGCATCGTAAATCGCTGCGGCACCCAGTGGCTGACCAGCTTCGGCGAGTTCATCGCCCGTTGAAAACAGAGCCACCCGAATACGGCGGCGCAATTCTACATGCTTCAGTCCCATGGCTGCTAAGAGACCGATGTGCTGTGCGCCAAGGCGCGTACCGGCTTTGAGGATCACATGCCCTTTGGCAACGTCTTCTCCTTGCAATCGGCAATTGGCACCGCGGTTCAAACCTGGGGGCAAAATGACGCCACCCGCTTCAAGGCGGCAATCTTCTTGCATAAATACGGTGTCGGCCCCCTCGGGCATCGGCGCGCCCGTAAAAATGCGGATGGCCTCGCCTGCACCGATTGCGATGTCTCGATGAACTCCAGCTTGAAGTCGTCCAGCGACGAGCATGCGTGTTTCGCCCGCCGAGGCGAGATCGGCGTGACGGACCGCATAGCCATCGACAGCAGAATTGTCGAATGGCGGCAGATTTACCGGCGCGATCACTTCAGCGGCGAGTACACGTCCGCGGGCCACACTTAATGCGACCTGTTGCGTCTCCTGCACGGGGGTGATGCGCGCTTGGATCTGCGCTTGCGCTTCGGCCAGCGTCATCATTGGGCCGTCGAAGGCGAAACAATCATCCGTCAACTGGGCCATAACGAACCAATTCAGAGTTTAGTGCGGAGTGGGCCGAGATTGGACCGCCACCACAGGGCGCGCATCTTACTGCCACTCACATAGACCATTGCAGCCGCGTTCTACAAATCCAGCAGGCCCACACCGCCATTTAACAGGTGATGTCAGTCCGCTTCAACGATCCTTGTCTGTTGAGGGCAAGTCTTTGCCGGGTCTGGCGTGAAAACAACATCCCTAGTCCCGTTCAACTTGCCGGAGGCGGTCTTGAGCCATCATGTCGCAAAGAACGGCGCCGGGGCCTGCGGCGAGAGGTGCCATAAATCTAACCGCCTGCCCGGCTTGCCAGGCCGGGCAAACCTGCCTATACCCTCCCCAACGCTCCCTTCGTCTATCGGTTAGGACGTCAGATTTTCATTCTGAAAAGAGGGGTTCGACTCCCCTAGGGAGCGCCATGATTTTGTTTGTTTTTTTAATTAAATTGACTGTTTTAAGCACCGCTTGGGATCACAATTGACGTCCCGGTTGTTTGATGGTGACCAGCCTGAGAATAGGCTCAAACAACATTTGGAACGCGCACCGGCGCGGCGGATCTGCGATTGACACTGGCACCTACCGCGCACTTCTTCTCAACGCCTCAGACGCACCTGAGAGTCAAAGATTTCCACACTCGACGCAGCTTGTGAAAGTTGCAGCCGCGAGGCGTACCTCGATTCTCCATCGGCAATTGCAGAAGGCGCGTCGCCCTGAACTTCACAAACCTGGGCTCGTCCTGATGTGGGGTAATAGCGAATGCGCCGAGCGTTGTTACCGCGCAGACTGCTGGCCATTATCTTGAGGCCTTCCCTGCTCAGATACGTCTCCACGAAATCAGCGTTGGCGTGTCCATAGTTGCCTGAACCGCTGAGAATATTGGAGCCACCAAACACTTTAACTTCAAGCCGTTCGCGCATGGCGCCGCGGGCCATCAGCGCATTGGTCAGCCGCTCGATAGAATAGCTGCCGTAGCGCAAAGCGGCACTGGGCAGGCCGTCACGCTGAATACTTTGAGTGGGAAGCAGGAAATGATTCATACCGCCGCAACCCACGACCGGATCGCGCATACACACGGCAATACACGACCCCAGTACGGTCGTCAGAATCTCATGAGGGCTGGAGGAAATATAGTATTGGCCTTGACTGACTGAAACGACAAGCGAGTTGAGGCGCTTGTCAAAATAGACAATGCGTTCTTTGGGGCCGCGATCACGCACCAAGTCCGGTTGCGATGTATTGTTGGTTTGTACCATAAGGATCCGTGAAGCCTTATCAGGCCTGCATCCTTTCCGGTTTTTTTATCCGCCGTATGTTTGACGTGGTTTCCACGATCAATGACGCCATACGTTCAATAGGTAATTCGATTTGCGCCGCTCCAATGGCAACGGCCGCCTTGGGCATTCCATAGATCAGTGAGCTGGCCTCGTCCTGACTAACTGTGATACCGCCCGCCTCGTGGATCTGCAACAGACCGGCTGCTCCATCTTTCCCCATACCAGTCAGAACGATCCCCATGGACGACGGTCCTGCGGCCGAGGCTACGGATTGAAACATCAAATCGACCGACGGCATGTAGCCATTGTACTCCGCGCCACCTCTTAACCGGCAAACATAACCATTGGAGCGCCTTTCCAAGAGAATGTGGCGGTCCCCCGGAGCCACATAAACGCGACCGCATTGGATGGGGGCGCCATCCACAGCTTCGCAAACCGAGACAGCACAATGTTTGTCGAGCCGTTGTGTGAAGGAACGCGTGAAATTCGGCGGCATATGCTGCGAAATGAGCACTGGAGGACACGATGCAGGTAACGCACCCAAGACGGTCTGCAATGCTTGCACGCCACCGGTAGATGCACCTATCGCGACGATACGGTCGTGAGGCTCTTTGGTCCATCCAGCCCCACTCGTGCTGCGCGGAGGCGGCACTCCGGGTTGGGTCACCTGCAAATGGGCGCTGGCAGCTAGTTTTACCTTTTCAATTAGGCTGCTAGCGAGGCTGTCCCATTCGGCCTGAGTAGCCGCAACCGGCTTGGCGACAACATCCACGGCTCCAAGCGCCAGTGCGCGCAGGCTCTCGTTAGCTTCGTGATAGGTGAGCGATGAGAACATGATTACCGGCGTCGGCCTTAGCCGCATTAGCCGTTCAAGGAAGTCTAGTCCACTCATGTTGGGCATCTGCACGTCGAGCGTGATGACATCCGGATCAAGCCGTTTGATCTTCTCGCGCGCTATGATCGGATCTGCAGCCGTGTCCACGACTTCGATTTGCTCGTCGCTCGACAGCACATCACGCAAAAAGCGGCGCATAAGGGCCGAATCGTCGACGATGAGAACGCGAATTTTTTTCATTCGATCCTCTGATAGATGCTCTGCCCCAAGGGGCGGAATCGCGGGCATATTCCAAATAGAGATTCCGAGTGACCGCAGTAGAGAATTCCACCAGGAGTTAGAAGGTCCGCGAACCGGTTGAACAGCAGTCTCTGCGTGGCCTTGTCAAAATAGATGACGACGTTGCGGCAGAAGATGACGTCGAAGGGGCCTCGCATGGGCCACTCGTGATGAAGATTGAGTGGTTTGAAAGTGACGAGGCGCTGGATGCTGGGCACCACACGTATCCAGCCCTGACCGGCGGGGCCTGCCTCCAGATAACGATGACGCAATTCTGGTGAAACTGGCGTCACATCGCCCAGTCTGTAATGTCCTTGCCGGGCTCGATCGAGAACCTCGGTATCGATGTCGGTTGCGAGGATGCGCGCGTTCCACTCCGACAAACTCTCAATTGTCCGGCTCAAAGTCATGGCAATCGAATAAGGCTCCTCACCCGTGGAACACCCTGCCGACCAAATCCGGAGCCGGGGACGGTTCTCCTTCGCCTTCTCCTTGACAAGCCTGGGCAGAACCACCGATGCTAGGTGATCGAAGTGATGCTTCTCCCTGAAGAATTCCGTCTTGTTAGTGGTGAGTGCATTGATCAGCGGTTGGAGTTCGCCCTCGCCGTCTGGGCTCGCGAGGAACCGGCAGTAGTCCTCGGCTGTATCCATCATCAGGGCGCTCATGCGTGTCCGGATCCGCCGCAACAACATGCTGCGCTTAAAGCCGGCAATCACGATCCCGGCATGACGCATCGCCAGACCGCGAAAGTAATCGAATTGGTCATCCGTCAGTGCGGGTAAGCTTCCCCACGGATGCGGAAAGCTGCCAGCAGGCGCATCAAACACACTCGCAATTCTCTTCACCGGAGCAGGTGTAGCGGGCCGCCCCATGCCGTGAAGCCCATGTTTCAAGATTGCCAAAATACTGTCCTGCCACCATTCTTATGATTTCAACCGCAAACAGGCGCGCCACTTGCGGTCAGCACGCGACACGCTAGCCACCATCATGCATCGAGTGGTAGCTCGCTCTCCGCTTCGGCAATCAGCCGGCCCAAATCGATGACAATCAGCAAATCATCGTTCAAGGTAATCAAACCTTGAAAGAAGGGATTCCGGCGGCTGTTATCAGCATCGGGAACTGGCGCGATCTCACTTCTGGTGACGGAAACGATGTCGAGAACTTCGTCGACGAGCAAACCGTTCAGCCGGCCCTCGACCGAAACAACGACTACCGCGCTCCCCGGGGCGATGGAGGTTTCCCCTATCCCGAAGCGGAGCTTGGGATCACAGACCGGCACAATTGTACCCCGCAGATTAATGACACCGCGGACATAGTCCGGCGCTCCGGGCAATGAGGTAATTCCTTGCAACATGCGGATCTCGCGAACCGACATGATGTCGATGCAGTACTGCTGAGCATTGAGAACGAAAGTCACGAATTGGATGCGCTCTTCGCGCCTCTCAACAGCCTCACGGCCGTGACTGACTCGGTCAAGAGCGTAAGTCATGCTGCTTGGATCTCCGGTTGTGCGGTCGCACGCTGACTATGAACCTGCTTAGTTCTTTGCGTCGACGCAATCCGTGCCATTTGCGTAACGTCGAGGATCAATGCCACGTTACCATCGCCCAGAATGGTAGCGCCGGCGATACCGGGCAAATCGCGGAAGTTCTGACGAATGCTCTTAATGACGACTTGATTGTGTCCGCAAATCTCATCGACGATGACACCGCATACGCCGCCGCCTTCCAATTCGGTAAGTACGACTTGCACCCGGCCATTGGACTTGGCCTTGGCCTTGGCCAGTCCCAGATGTTGAGCTAGATCGAAAACCGGAATCTGCTGGCCACGCACATTGATCATGTCGCTCGCCCCTGCAACGGGTTTCAGATCACTGGGCGGTATAACGAGGCATTCGACTATATTGTTCAGCGGGATCAGGTACTGCTCGCAACCGGCTCGCACTAGCATACCTTCAAGCACCGCCAGCGTGAGCGGCAATGTGATCGTCGTCGTCGTTCCTGCGCCGGGCTGAGAGAGTACGGTAACCCGCCCGCCCAGCTTCTGAATATTCTTATAGACGACATCCATGCCAACGCCACGGCCAGATATGCCCGTTACACTTTGAGCAGTACTGAGGCCGGGGCTAAAGATCAGGTTGTTGACCTCTTCGTCGGTCAGTTCGACATCGCTGGAAATGAGATTGCGTTGGATGGCGCGCTGACGCACTGCGTGACGATTAATGCCGCGCCCATCATCGCTCACTTCAACCACAATGCGCCCGCCGCGCTGTGCCGCACTCAACTTGACCGTGCCCACCTCGTTCTTGCCAGCGGCGCGGCGTTCTTCAGCGCTTTCAATCCCGTGGTCGATGGAATTGCGCACAATATGGACCAGAGGATCGCTCAGTTGTTCGATGATCGTCTTATCGATCTCAGTCTCTTCCCCAGATAAAACAATGTCTACGGCGCGCCCCGTCTGCTGCGCCACTTCGCGGGCAACGCGCGGCATCCTGGAAAAAATTGAACCGATTGGTTGCGCGCGAATGGACATGACGCCGTCCTGCAAATTGCGCGAGTGCTGCAGAAGCTGCGACAAAGCACGAAACAGCTCTGAATTTGAGTCGATCATCGATTGATCGAGATGTTGAAGCACCATCGCCTGAGCAATCGTGATTTCACCGACGAGGTCTACGAGGCGCTCAACTCGATCGAGATCGACCCGAATCGACGAGATAATGCGTTCCTTCGGCGGCCGGGAAGCTGCAGGGAGTTTGGCGGCCGGAATTTCGTTGAACGCGGCCTCAACGGCAGCTGCATCGATTGCGGCTGCCTCTTGAACGGAAATCTCAAGTTTGCAACTATCCGATACGAACTCGAACACGTCACGAACTGATTGGAGGGGCGCTGAGGTAACCAGCTCAAAGCTCCAACTCAAGTACGATACGGCCGGGTCGACTTCTGCAAATGACGGTAGCTTTGAGGCGTCAACTTTGGTTTCAAGTTTTCCCAACGCCGCCAGATTGCGCACGAGCACAAGCGGGTCAATTGCCCTGCGCAGCATATCTGAGGGCGGTTCAAAGCGGATATGGAATGTTGCAGGGCCCAGTTGGTCTTGATAGCCGGGATTTGCTATGTCCAGCTTGTCGTGAGTTTGCGCCTTATTTCCTGCGGCAACACCTAGGAACGCTTGCTCCAAATTTTCGCGGGCATCCCCTTCGAATTCCTCCGGCAAGAACTCTCCGGTGCGTGCACTTGCAGCGAGGTCGGCCAAGATGTCGGTGGCCTGTAGTGCTTTCTCAATGAGTCCAGAATTGACTTCGATCCGGCCGCTACGCAGGGCATCGAGCGCACTTTCGAAGATGTGCGCAAATTGCACCAATCGCTTGAAGCCGAACATCGCAGCCCCACCCTTTATCGAGTGGATAGCACGGAACGCGGCATTGAGGTCTTCGGCCGTGCCGGTCAATCGGGCAATCTCGGAAAGGTGCCCCTCTAGCTTACCAAGAAGCTCGTCGCACTCTTGAAAGTATGTGACCTTGAACTGATCTATTTGCTGCATGGTGAGAGTTTCCGCTGCCAGGAATTCGGCAGATCTATTGGAGGATAGACCGCACAACTCGCAACAGTTCGGTGGGCTCGAAGGGCTTTAGCATCCAGCCGGTCGCTCCCAGATCGCGCCCGATCTGTTTGAAGTCTTCGGCGCTCTCTGTGGTCAAGAACAGGATTGGCGTAAACTCGTGGACTTCGTCTTGACGGACACGGCTGACAAACTCAAAGCCATCCATCTGATACATATTGAGATCGGTAATGATGAGATCAGGCGTGATGGTCTCGAGGCGCTTAAGCGCATCGATGCCATGCTCGGCCTGCACCACCTCAAATTCAGCGGACCTTAGCGTTGCGGAGATGATATCTTGCATTGTGGGTGAGTCGTCGACGACGAGAATGCGCATGATCAAGACTCCAAAGTGCAGAGAGTTATGAATTGAGACAGGCCGAGCTGCTCGAAACTGCCCAGCATGGCCGGCGATGCCCGGCGCAGAGTGACTCTCTTCTTGATGCCAGTCATCGCGACAACAAATGCGGCAAACACCTGAATACAGCCTGTTGATATGCGCGCCACATCGTGCGCGTCGATCACGCACGGGCTGCCCCGCGCGTACAACACCTCAAGAGATCTCTTGAACTCGCGAGCCACACGCATGTCGAGCACTGGCGCCAAAGCCAGATCCGCAGACGCAGACGCCGACAGGCTATTTTCACCAAGCTTGGATCCAATTGCAGGCACTCTCGACTCTTTGACCATCGGAACATCAGACTTATTGTTGAACGGAGGGGAAGGCGGCAAATCTGGTTTGCCGGTAGCGGCACCTGTCAATCATACCGGGCTTCGCCCCACCGTTAGAACTCCTGCCACTCTTTATCGGCAATCACACTGGCAGCGACTGCCGCAGTATTTGCGTGGCCCCGCACCTTGACTGCGCGCTGCGCCTTCAATCTCGTCTCCAGGAGGCCCTGCTGCAACCGCACTTTGTTCGGCGGGCGCACAATTACTTCCTGCACGGGATCCTCATCTCTGACACTTGGGGATTGACCGGTGTCAAACATGGCAACGGCGCGGCTCAATTCATGAATTTCTGCCTGGGCGGTATGGAGCGCCGCATTTGTTTCCTGGACCAGCGCAGCGTTCTGCTGTGTCATCTCATCCATGTTGGCCACCGCACGGCTAACCTGATCAATCCCTGCTGCCTGCTCTTGACTGGAGGCCGCAATTTCCGAGATGAGGTCAGCGACCTTCTTGACAGACACCACGATATCCGAGAGAGACGCCCCAGCCTGCTTGACGAGTTCAGAGCCCTCAACGACGTCGCTACTTGAACCGGCAATCAGAACTTTGATTTCCTTCAGCGACTGTGACGATCGTTGCGAAAGTGCGCGCACTTCATTGGCAACAACAGCAAACCCCTTGCCTGCCTCACCAGCCCGTGCGGCTTCTACGGCGGCATTGAGTGCAAGAATATTAGTCTGGAAGGCGATCTCTTCGATCAACCCGACAATCTCCGTGACCTGACGCGATGAGCGCTCGATCTTTTCCATCGCACCGACGGCCTTCAGCGTTACCTTGCTGCCGAGAATTGCCAAATCCCGCGTTGAAATGGCCGCTGAGCTGGCCTCCTGAGCGTTGCTGGCGTTTTGACGGACAGTCGCCGACATCTCCTCCATTGAGGCAGAAGTTTCCTCAAGAGACGAGGCTTGCTCTTCGGTGTGGCGCGACAGTTCGTCGGCTGCCGCAAGAATCGTCTCGGTCCCGTCCCGGATTTCGATAGAGCCATTGACAATTTTGACCAATGTAGCGTGGATCTTGCTCGCCGCCTGGTTGAAGGCGTGGCGGATCGCTTCATATTCCTGCGTATAGGGCTCGTTCAGCCGGAAGTTCAGATCTCCGAGGGAAAACCGGTCCAAAGCTTCCGTGAACGAAGTCATGAACGCCCGGTGCGCGTTCTGATGGTACTTGTCGTCCTCATCCTTTTTGCGCCTATCTTCGTCGATTGCTGTCCGGGCCGCAGCGGCAGCTCGCTCGTGACAGCGCTTTTCGATGATCGTATCGCGGAAAGCCACGATAGAACGGGCCAATTCGCCAACTTCGTCATCACGCTCAAGTCCCTCGACAGTGATGTCTGTCTGGTCCCGTGCCAGAGACAGGATGGCCTGAACCTGCTCACGGAAGGGACGGATAACGAAAAGCATAACGTAGGCCGAGAGAACAGCCACACTCAAGAGCGCAAACACGAGAACAATGTTCGATACCGAGCGCCATACGGCAGCAAATGTCTCAGCGTCTCCCTGAACGGCAGTGGCATAAGCTTGGAGACGATCTCCCGTCGTTACCATTTCGGTGCGCAGCGCCTGGAACTTTTCTTCGAACTTCTGCAGTTCAGCAGTTCCCTTTGCACGGTCCCGGAGGCTCAAATCGACCATGTAACGTGAGTGCGCGAGATAGTCTTCAAATGACCTGCTGACTGATTCTATAACCGCTCTTACTTCGGGAACGAGCCGCAAGCTTTTGTTGGCCTCGACCACTTTGGAATAGTCGCCGGCATATTGCTCTAGATCTTTGCGAACCTGATCGGGAGCCAGACCAATTTCTTCGGCAGACAGAGCCGAAAGGACCACTGACCGCACACCTTCATGGTGCATGTCCATAAGTGTATGATGCCTAAGTGCGGCACCTATTTCCTTCGATTCCTCGATATCGACAATAAGCCGCTTTTCAACGAAAATCATCGTTATGGCTGCTATCGTCACAAGACCAAATGCCAGCGTACAGAGCGCCAAGATGCGCGATTTGATCGACCTGGGTAGGAAACTACGCATAGACTTACACATCCCCGTCCACAAAGATCACTAAAACCGGCCCTCAAGACCGGCATCGTTCATATAGGCCCTAGAATGCTTAATATTACGCACTGCATTCTATTTTTCTAGAACACTATTTGTTTCCCCAAGGCCCACTATTTTAAATAGTTGCAATATATTATTGTCTGTAACTATTTTCTGAATTAGCTTATTTCGAACACGCTTCATTGCAGTTGAATATTACTATCATTTTTGAGCAGATTGATGGGTGACTTGCCCTGTCCCACCATGCTGTGCCTGGACGTTTGCAGCCCGCGCACGCCGAAAGCCCGCAATAGCAGCAGCGTTTGAACGGGCACCGTGCCTCAGATTCAATTTGGCAGTACGGCGCTATGCGCCGCTTCAGTTCTGGGCCAATGCGCCAGCATCTTGATGAAAGCTTGCGGTCATTGTTGCGCCGGCGCCTGGAGCACTCTCGATGCCAAGATGGCCATGATGATCTTGCAGGATTTTTTCAATTGCCGAAATGCCTAAGCCGACACCGAATGACTTGGTGGTAAAGAGGGGCTCACGCACTCTCTTTATATTCTTTCGCTCTATTCCTGGTCCATTGTCGGAAACAATGATCTGGACAAGCTTCCCATCCTGGCGCGACTTTACATCAATGCGTGGCTGATAGCCCAGTTCAGCGGTCCCGCTTTTGATCTTCTCGCCCATGGCCTCAGCCGCATTAGATAGCAAGTTGATCACAACTTGACGCATTTGATCGGGGTCGAATGTCGCCACGAGAGATCCCAGTGATAGCTCGCTACTGACTTGTGTTTGAGCGGGCAAGTTCTTGGTAATTTCCTCGATTGTCTCTGCGAGCCACGAATCCACGGGCAGTGCAGCCGTCTTGATGGTCTTCTTTCTCGAGAAGTCCAGTAGCTCGGTGATGATCTTATCGCAACGGCGGATGCTAACGTTGATCCTCTCAAGTTGGGGCTCAACCCCGTCCACCTGGCCCTTTAATTTTCGTTCGAGGACGAAGTTTGCCGTGCGTATGGCGCCCAGTGGGTTACGGATTTCATGGGCCACCATGGCCGTGAGCTGGCCAAGTTGCATGAGCTTGCCGCTTCGCTGGAATTCTTCGTGAAGCCTCTTCGTCTCAGTGATGTCAAGACTGACATAGTAGTATCCCAACAGCGTACCATCGCCCGCGCGAATGGCTTCGGCCGTTGTCGAGAGCCACAGGTCCGAACCGTCTTTCGTTCTGTTCAGTGTTTCACCAGTCCAGATTTCATCCTCACCACTGAGCGTATGCAATCCGTGCCAAGTAACATTTTCGTCCAACTCGGGATGGAAGACACTCTGGGCTGAGCCAATGAGTTCGGCGCTGGAAAACCCTGTTTTAGCGCACATTGTAGCGTTGACACGAAGGATGCGTCCCTCGGGGCATGTTTCGTGGATAAGTGCGACATGGCCGAGCAAGCGGCTCTCAATAGCTGTTCTGTCAACGTCGCCATTAAGCGGGGCCCCTCCCGCTGCGCGCGTAAGAGTTACTGGGCCGGGCAGCTCTTGGTCCATATCACGCGCCTTATTATGGGTGCGACTGGGTCGCAATCCCGGCAACACGGCGGCGGCACACAGAAGTGAGTTCATCATCCCTGCCATGCCGGCGGCTGGATCTGGTGAAAGGTAAGACGCACCGCAGGCCGCAACTACGGCGGCCAAAACCGCGCAAGTCAACGCCAGGCCTGCTCGGCTCAACATATGCAACTGCGTCATATATAATTGCGTCTTGGGAACCGCCAACTGGCTTACGGAGCGGCACAAATTCATTGTTCAGTGACCTCGCTTGACGTCGCCTGCAGGCGCAAGTGAGGCAAATTCTACAGCGAAGTCGTAACATTTAGGTTTAACCCAATCGCGACATGCCACTTTCCTTCAGACTTTATGACTTAAACAGCACTCCCGCGCGCATCAGTCCAGACGTTAACAACTGCAGGCCAACACTGAGGGCTGCAAACGCGCGGCAAGCTTTACGTAAAGTTAGTACGCTCCGGTTAGTCTGCCCCGATTAGTTGCCACCGGCATCGCAAGAGTGTGCCGGCCTCATTGTCGCGGGATGCTTAATGTCTGTTCAGCAAAAGTTGCGCGTTCTGGTCATCGACGATGAAATCACCCAACGAATGCTTGTCAAAGAGTATTTGGAAGAGGCGGGGCATCTGGTCAGGCTTTCGGAAGACGGCAAGCGCGGCTTCAAGATGGCGACCGCGACTAATCCCGATATTATCCTTCTTGATCTGATGCTGCCCTCCATTGACGGCTACAGCCTTTGCAAAAGCTTGAAATCGAACCCCGGCACGGCCGAAATTCCAGTCATTCTGATAACGGCATCCCGTGAAGCCGACGTCATCGAAAAAGGCTTGGCAGCGGGAGCTGACGACTTCGTAACAAAGCCCGTCGATTGGGCTTTCCTGTCCGACCGTGTGCAAAACGTCGTCGCAAAGTCAAAAGAACGTGCGGACATGGCACGCCAGTTGCGCGAACAGTCACAGGCACAACCGCAAGTCAACTTACAGCCTGCTGAGTCCGTCGGGATCAATTCCAATCTTGGCGAACTCATGCGCTGTGCTGAACTGCAGATTGAACAGGCCCATGAAGCTGGACGGACTGAACGGGCCCGTCTTGAAGCCGAACACGCTGAAGCAATCAACCACGCTATAGACCAGGCACGGGAAGAGCTCACAGCCGAATTCACTGCTGAGTTCGATGCAGAAATTGCCAGCCGCGAAGCCATTCATGCTCAAGCCATCGGGAGCGCACTTGCGCAGGCGCGGGCCACATTCGAAGCCGAGATTAGCCGGCAAGCTGAAATTCATTCGCAGGCTCTCAGCAACGCAATTGAGCAAGCCCAA
>JBEBJD010000093.1:0-21234 GCA_040080075.1 Hyphomicrobium sp.
TGGCCGTCAAAGCCGTTGAGGTCGCCATAGGCTTCGGCATGCCCGGGATATCCGGCGGCGGTGAGTATCCGGCTCGCATAGTCGCGGTCTTCGGCCGTAACCTTGGTTGGGACGTCATGGAGGAAGACGGTGCCCAGTCCGGTCAGCATTGCCAGCACAAGGATAATACGGGGTGAAAGCCATACACGGCGTGTCATGGGGTTCGCCATCCGCTCCTGCATTGCCGCGTCTTAGGTAATGATAACCGGGTTAGTAACGGCGATGATGGCGGGCTGCAACTCAAATACAAACGGGTATAATTGTCTCAGACGGTAAAGTGCTTGCAAAAACACGGCTATTTTCTGTTTTGTATCAGTGCCCGACGGGCTGACCAAGGTGACTTCGCCACTGCTTAAAACGTGCGCTATTGACGTGACAGGGGCTGCCGCTTGAGGCTATAGCCCCCGGTGGTAGCCGGACTGTAAATGGCAATGAATTCGGGAGGATTGGATGGCAACGAAGATCGCGCTTGTGACGGGGGTCACCGGACAGGACGGGGCGCATCTTTCCCGGCTTTTGCTCGACAAAGGCTACATTGTTCATGGAGTCAAGCGCCGGTCGTCTTCGTTCAATACCGCACGCATCGATGACATTTACCTCGATCCCCACGAGCGTGCGACCCGCTTTTTTCTTCATTACGGCGATCTGACCGACTCGACCAACCTGATCCGCCTCATTCAGGAAACCAAGCCGGACGAAATTTACAACCTGGCCGCTCAGAGCCACGTGCAAGTGAGCTTCGAGACGCCCGAATATACCGGCAACGCGGATGCGCTTGGTACACTGCGCTTGCTCGAGGCGATCCGCATTCTGGACATGACCAAAACGGTGCGGTTCTATCAGGCATCGACATCCGAGCTTTATGGCAAGGTCCAGGAGATTCCGCAGAAGGAAACGACCCCGTTTTATCCGCGCTCGCCCTATGCGGCGGCAAAGCTTTATGCCTACTGGATCACGGTCAACTATCGCGAAGCTTATGGTATGCACGCTTCGAACGGCATTCTCTTCAACCACGAAGGACCGTTGCGCGGTGAAACCTTCGTGACGCGCAAGATCACGCGTGCGGTGGCCGCTATTGAGAGGAAATTGCAGGACTGCCTCTACCTTGGCAACATCGATGCCAAGCGTGACTGGGGCCATGCGCGCGACTATGTCGAGGGCATGTGGCGCATGATGCAACAGGATGAGCCCGACGATTACGTGCTGGCGACGGGCGAGACACACTCCGTGCGCGAATTCATCGAACTGGCATTTGCCGAAGTCGGCCGCAAGATCGTTTGGCAGGGTGAAGGCGTCAATGAGACGGGCAAAGATGAGAAGTCAGGCCAGACGCTCATCAAAATCGATCCGCGCTATTTCCGTCCCACCGAGGTCGATTTGCTGTGGGGGGATCCAAGCAAGGCATTGAAGAAGCTGGGCTGGAAACACACGACCAGTTTCCGCCAGCTCGTCACCGAGATGGTTGCAGCCGATATCGAGCAGATAGGGCGCGAAGAATGGCGTAACGATCGCACGGCGCGCTAGTGTCCCGGCTCCCAAATACCGGCCAACTTGCGGCGGACGCTTTCCGGTATTTGGGAGCCAAAGGGACACTAGAAACTCATTAATTTCTAGTGTGGCTTACGCCTCGCAATTGCCGAACTGCACGCGCTATAAATTGGCGGGCAATTGCGAGACGCCACACTAGCGGTTGCGTCTTTTTTTGCCCAGGGATAGTGCAGGCCAACGAGACGGTAACGGCAGCGACGGATACCCCGATAAGATGACGCTTGAGCTGAGAAAAGTTGACTACCGCATCTCTGGGACGCGCGGCTGTGTTGCCGGCCCTCGCGGTATGGTTGGATCGGCAGTTATGCGCCGCCTGGCAACGGAAAATTGCGATCTCATCACGGCGCCGCGTGACCGCATCGATTTCAGGGATCAAGCCGCGGTCAGGGCGTTCTTGTCGGACACCAAGCCGGATGCTGTTATTCTTGCCGCGGCGCGCGTCGGCGGTATTTTTGCCAATAACGCGTATCCGGCCGATTTTCTCTATGACAATCTTGCCATTGAAGCCAACCTCATTGAGGGCGCCTTCCGCACTGGCGTCGAAAAGCTCGTGTTTTTGGGATCATCTTGCATTTATCCAAAGCATGCCCCGCAACCGATGCGTGAGGATGCTCTGCTGACGGGTCCTTTGGAGCCGACCAATGAATGGTATGCGATTGCCAAGATCGCGGGTTTGAAGTTGTGTGCAGCCTACCGGCGCCAGCATGGGGTGGACTATATCTCCGCGATGCCGACTAATCTCTATGGCCGCGGCGACAATTTCAATGCTGAGTCAAGCCATGTCATTCCGGCCCTGATCAGAAAAGCCCACGAGGCCAAACTGGCGGGTCAAAGCGGCATTAGAATCTGGGGAACGGGAACGCCAAGGCGGGAGTTCCTGCATGTCGACAATGCGGCAGATGCCATCGTGCATCTGCTAAAGACCTATTCGGGTGATAGTCACGTCAACGTAGGGTTTGGGGCCGACGTAACAATCAGGGAGCTGGCCCAGTCGGTTTGCGCCGCCGCAGGACTGGCGGGTGCGGTCGAGACGGATCCGTCAAAGCCCGATGGAACACCCCAGAAACTTCTCGATTCTTCGCTGCTTTTTGCTACTGGCTGGCACCCCACCATCGATCTGAAACAAGGGCTTGCCGATACGTATGCATGGTATTGCGATCAGCTCGCGGGCGACGGGGCCGTCCGCAGTTAGAATATGAAGGGTGGCTCGCGCGTTACGCCGTCTGCGCGGGACCGGAACGGCTTAGTCCCCCATAGTCTTCAGGCGCGGTGTCGAGTATGCGGGCGCCAATTGCGAAAAGCACCGCCGTCAGGGCAAAGAGGGCCAGGAACCAATCCTGCCACATGCCATAGCTTGAACTCATCAAAGCCATCGATGAGGTGAATGCGGCCAACGCAAAGGGTTGCAGCCGTTGAGACAGATTGCGCATGGCTGCAATCATGGAAAGCCCAACTGCGAGCAAGAGACAGGCGCCCACAAGGCCGAATTCAAACCAAGTCTGTAGGAACACATTGTGGGCATGGCGCGACATGCCGGCCTTGAAGCGGTCGCCCGGTTTGGCTTCTTCCGCCGCCGAGATCTCAGGTCCACGCACGTAGGTTGTATAAATTCCGGAACCGAAAATCGGGGCCTTGATGACCTGCTTTGCCGTGAAATTCCAGATGGCGATCCGGTGTTGGGCCGAACGCTGTAGCCACGGAGCGTTCTGCAATTCGAGGTTATGCGCCAAGAGGGCTGCCGGAATAATGCACATGCAGGCAAAGATCCAAGCGCCCGTCACAAGCCGATAGGCCCAATTGGTCCGCCAGCTCGCTAGTACCAGAATTGCGCTGGCCGCCACGATCGCAACCTTTGAGGTTTCATGAGGGGACAAGAATATCACAAGGACCGAGAGGGCAAATATTGTGGCAGCCGCCAGCCGGCCCCGGTGCCCAGGCAGGCTTCCGAGCATGGTCATGAGTGCGGGCCATAGCAACGGCGTTATGGGGGCGACATTGCGAGACATGGTGGAACTAGAAATCCAGGCCAGTTTGCCATGGACCCAGCGGTGATACTGGTCCGGCTCCATAAAGTCATCGCTGATGCGTAGGGTGTTATAGAGCCAAATCTTGATGGCTTGACCACTGAGCTCTTCAGCCAGGAAATACGTCAATCCAACCGCAAGCCCAATCGAGATAGCCCAGCCCAGCCGGATCAGGCTTTGGCGGTGTTCCTGACCGGTCAGCCGCAATAATACGAATGTTGTTAGGGTGATACCGGCCGCCATCGCACCTTCGGCGAGACCTTGAAGGCTGCTGGCTGCCCACAACGAACTCAGCAGAGCATAGCCCAGGAGAACCGAAAGACTTGCGGTGACCGCGTTCAATTGAGGACGTGCCAGCGTCAACCGGTCACGAGCGAGAAAGGCCCAGACGGCGAGAAGGCTAAGGAGCACGGGTGTTGTCAGCCGCGCGCTGACGAGCAGCATCGCTACGCCAAAACCGAGCATGTAACCAGGCCACCGGCGGTCCACTGCTTCCGCAGGGCGCACACTCATCTGCTCGTGCGAAACCACGGACCCTCCACACTACCTAGTTAAGACGGCCACTAAGCCAACGCTTGTATGAAGTCAACGGGAAGCCCGCCAGTCTACCATAGCCTCTCATCTTGGTTCATCAACTGGCTTCGTCCGTTGAATTGTGAGGCGCCGCCTTGCCAGACAGCGCATGTCCGGCATCAGGTGGCAGACGCGTCATCCGCCATGCGCAAGTGGCAGACAGCAAAGCAACACTTGCCAGGGCCACGGAGAAGTCCCGAGGCATTGGCCCGGCATGGTTATTCAGATATTGTGACGCTTCCAGCGCCAGTGCGCCGAGCGCCACTCCAAAGCTCAACGAGACTTGCTGGCCGACGCTGGCAATGCTGGTTGCGGCTGGGGCCTGTTGTGGGCTGATATCGGCATAGGCGATGGCGTTGATGCTGGTGAACTGAAGCGAACGCAACAGCCCGGCAATGAGCAGCAGTCCCGAGATTACCACGTGCGGCGTTGCTGGACTGACAAGCGCTATGATGCCGATCATGGCTGATGCCACGAGCCCGTTGACAATCAAAACGCGCCGGAAACTTGCCGCCGCCAGGATGCGCGGAGCAAAAAACTTCATGATCAGCGCGCCAAGCGCACTGGTAAAAGTGATAAGGCCCGACGTCAGTGCATCAAGACCAAAGCCGATCTGCAACATGAGTGGCACCAGGAACGAACTTGCTCCAACACCGAGCCGGAACAGGGCTCCGCCCGCCACTCCCGCGTCAAAAGAAGGAATCCGGAACAGCTTCAGATCGAGCAACGGTTGAGGGTGCACTTTGGCGTGACGAACATAGGCCCACAGGGCCGTAGCCCCAATCACCAGTGCAGCAACTGACACCGATAGGGGTGCCACATGCCGCCCAGCGGATGCCGCCGCCGTAATCAGGCCGGTGAGGCCAATTGAGGCCAGCAGTCCACCTTTGATATCAAGGGGTGCCGTTTGGCGCGTGTCGTTGGGGAAATAGAGGGTGGCCAACACCAGTCCGGCGACGCACATCGGCAAATTGATGAAAAAAATCCACCGCCAGTCGAATGCCGTGACGATGAACCCTGCCAGTGGTGGGCCCATCACAGGGCCCATCAGCGATGGGATGGTTAGGGTTGCCATTGCTGAGACAAGTTTATCTTTCGGGATGGCACGCACCAGAACAAGGCGTCCGACCGGCGTCATGAGCGCGCCGCCAATTCCCTGCAAAAAGCGCCAGACGACGAAATCAGCGAGTGAACCCGAAATGGCGCAGCCGATGGAAGCCGCCATGAAAAGTGCCAGAGCAACGCGAAAGGAGTTGCGCGCGCCAAAACGATCCGACAGCCAGCCGCTGACAGGAACCACACAGGCAAAGCCGACCAGATAGGAAGTGATGGCCAATTTGAGTGCGATGGGATCGACGCCAAGATCACCGGCAATTGCAGGTAATGCGGTGGCGAGAATGGTCGAATCCATTGTCTCCATGAACAATGCCGTGGCAACCACCAGCGGTAGAATGCGATCAGGGGACAAGGGCAAAGGATATCCTGAATTCAATTGGGCCCCGTGTGGTAGAGCCTAAGGCTGGGAGGGCAGCTTAGCGAGGTTGAGGACAATTTACTCTAGAGGGACCATGCAGACGCCGCAAATGCGCCGGGGTCCGCCGGCCGTACCGTCATCGCAGGTTCATTTTGGATTGGTCACTATCGCGCGCAAGTCACCAATTGGCCAAAGAGTTAGGCGCCGATGGGGTGCCAATCTTTTGGCAGCGCACCGGGCGCCGCCTTGAATAATGGAGTTACGCCATGATGCATTTAATCAAACTCAAGGGTGCTGTAGTGGGGGCCGCTATTGCTGGTATGACCGCTTTTCTAGCCCTCGCGCCGGTGGCTCAGGCGGCTGGCTACGGCTGTTTTCGCGCTAATACGGATCTCAATATCCGCGACCGGCCTTACAGTTCAGCAACCGTAATTGGCAACGTTGCCAAAGGAGAAGTACTGGAGAAGCGCAAACGCTGGTGTACGTTGCGCGGCTATTGGTGTGCGGTGACCACAAAGAGCGGTCTTGAAGGCTATGCTGACAAGGCTTTTATGGACAAAATGCCCTGCCCTTGAGTTAAGTTTTGGGGGCTCCAAGCCTGAGGCAAAAACGAGACCCTAGAATTGTTCGTACTCTCCAAGCTCGCCAGTCTTGCACTGCAGCCTTCTTTTTTGGCGGCAATGGCGGTTGTGGTGGGCTTAGTGCTGATCTCCTTCGAGACGTGGCGCAGAGCCGGCCTGCGCTTTGCTTGGGGTGGGCTCGCTTACATCGTCGTAGGTGGCATCGTGCCATTCGGCAATCTGCTAATCCTTCCTCTGGAACAGCATTTTGCGCAATCCGCCCGCCCAACAGTCAATGACGGGCTTGCTGGCATTATCATTCTGGGTGGGTTTGAGGATGGCTGGGTGTCGGCGGGACGAGGTCAGCTGACAATTAACGAAGCGGGCGAACGGCTTACAGAAGGCGTGCGTCTGGCTCGCGAGTTACCCGCCACGAAGGTGCTGTTCAGCGGCGGAGTCGGGGCGCTGTGGCGTGCTGGTGAAGATGCGACGATGCCGGTAGCAGCCTATCTGCGTGCCGCCGGCATCGAAAATGATCGCATTCTTGTTGAGGGGGCGTCTCGCAATACCATTGAGAATGCCCAATTCAGCGCTGAACTCTTGAAGCCCAACGAGGGGCAGCGCTGGGTCCTCGTCACATCGGCGGCGCACATGCCGCGGGCGCTAGGACTTTACCGCAAAGCAGGCTTCGCAATTCAGCCGTGGCCCGTCGACTATCGGACGCGCGGATGGCAAGACGTTTGGCGTTTATTCGACCGCCTGCCAGCTGGGCTCCAACGCACCGACCTCGCTGTGACGGAGTGGATTGGATTGCTGGTCGCGCGCTTCACAGGGCGCATCGATCAACTGTTCCCGGCTCCGTAGTCACGGCTGTCCGGTTTATATTTTCCTGCAACGTCGAACGCCCAATGTTTGCAAGCACAATTGATCATTATGCCGATGCGGGATACGGATTTCGCAGAACCATCACTCCTCCGCTGGGGAGGGGAGACTCGGGCAAGTTTTACTGCAAGGTGCCAACTTGCAAGAATTTCAACTCAACACAAGCGCTGCAAATTTAAGCCGGACAGCAGTGGGCTTGGTCCATGGTTGTCCGGTTTAAGTTTCGACTCTAGAACTCTTTCCGATCCGATGGAATCGGATCAGCGCTCTCGTCTTTTGTTTTGTCGCATTTTCGACGATGAACTGGGATCTATGTTCCAAGCCTGACATGCTTTGTTATTCGGGCCACGCCAAATCCTTAGCGCGCCTAGGTGGGGGTGAACTCACAATCGCCGCCCGGTCACCCCCACCCCGGCGCGTCAAGTATGAGTTAGCGTGCTTGAACTGAGTATGTGGCATCGGCTGAGCAAGTTCACCGCACACTAACTCATGACGCGCCGTCCTCCCCCCTCGAAGGGGGAGGAGGTGCGCGGCCATGTCTAGCGTCCATAAAGCGAACGCGGGTGCTCTAACGTGTTGCCAGCAATTGGGCCAGACAGCCGTGCTCTGTAGTCAAGGATTTGGCTTGTTCGTATTTTTTCCGCCGATTTGGCTGACGGGTATTGTCACACTCGACTGGGGTTCACCTGACACCGCCGTTGTGACACTGCCATCCTTGGGTTTGGCAACAGGTGTCGGGGTCGCCGTGATGGCCTTGGGACGGAGTTCATCGTCGAGATTGAAGGTTTTGCAGTTCAGGGCAGCAAGGCGTTGATTATAAGCATCGAGCTGGACCCTGTCCCTTGCATGATCGGCGGATGGATTGAGCCCGCGCGTCGCGCCGCTTCCTGCCATCACGACCGCTGACTGTATGACATGGGATGCTGATGACGGGGCGTTGTGGGCCTCGTAGTCTCGGACCTGAAGAATACGGACCTGCATGCGGCCGGTCAGCTTTTTGCAGTCGAGGGCTTGTTCTTCCGCGTTTAGCGTATATGCGGCCAGCGTAGCGGCGGTCTGACCCGGCGCCAGTGCGTTTGTTTCCGGCTGAACTGTGCCCGAGCAGCCCGTTAGGGCCAAACAGACCAATAACACCGGGAAATTGGTGCGCCTGGGTCTCAATGATGGTTCAAGTCCAATATCCAAGCAGTTGGCCTAAATCGTTGATAAGAGGTAACTTTATCATTAAGAACGCGGCGCGATCAAGGCAAGCAGGCGACTCGCGGCCATGAAAACAATCCTACAACGTCTTATAAATGCTAGGCCACTGGTGAATTGAAGGGTTGCACACCGCTCACGCGCGGGCTTCTATAATGGAACCGGCGCCGTGGCGCGTCATGGGGGATTGAATGACTGTATGGCGGATATCTGCGCGCGTCATGGGGCTGCTGTTGCAGGCGGGACTGGTCACGACCGTCAAAGCGGCTGATTTGCCGTCGGCACTGAGCTGCGAGTTCGCGACCGGGACGACAAGCAGCTACGCGGCAGGCAAATTTACTGCGAAGCCTTCGGCGGCCTTGAACGTCAGCATCCAAAAGATCGATCTCGCGGGGCAATCGGCTGAGTTTCTGGTGGCTGGGAACGACAGTCCTGGGCGACTGGCCATTGCGCGGGCAGTTGGCGCAAATCATTTTCTAGAGGTGGTGACCGAAGGTTTCTGGAACATCACGACAGTCTACGATGAGGACCCAGAGACCAAGAGATATCCAGCTGTGCACTCGCGCCATTTTGGGCTCGTTGGGCAGCCGGTTGTGGCGCAGTATGCGGGAAGTTGCCGCGCGGTTCCTTAAAGGGCTGCGGCTGATGCTTAATCTTGTCAAACTCTGCGTGGGGGCGGCTTCAATTGAAGATCTCGCTGCGTGGCAGAAAAACTATCCCGGGTTCAAAACCGGCACTGCGGCTAAGCTCAAAGTTTATCACACCACCTTTCAGGCGCCCAAGCGGCAGACTGAGTTGCTGGATGGTGGCTCACTATATTGGGTCATCAAGGGCTTCATTCAGGCGCGTCAGCATTTGACGGGTTTTGAGGATGGGCACAAAGAGGACGGTTCTAAGTGTTGTCTCCTGCTGCTCGATCCCAAAATCGTAGCGGTGAGGCCGCAGCCGCGTAAAGCCTTTCAAGGCTGGCGATACTTGACTGCCGCCGATGCACCACCCGATCTGCCGGCGGGGGCTGGCGATACACTTGCATCCATGCCGCCGCATCTGCGCAAAGAGCTTGCCGCGCTGGGCTTGATTTGATTGCAGGAACCGCCCGCCATGCGCGATATCCGGCTAACAAAAATTGTCAGCGCCTTGCCGGCACTGGTGCCCTTTATCGGCCCCGAGGCGCAGGAGCGCACACGGGGGCGCCCATTTGTCGCGCGGCTTGGCGCCAATGAGAGCCTGTTTGGCCCAAGTCCTAAGGCCGTTCTCGCCATGCAGGAAGCGGCCGCCGAGAGCTGGAAATATTCTGATCCCGAGTGTCATGACTTGCGCGAGGCGTTGGCACACTTTCACGGTGTTTTGCCATCCAACGTCGTGATCGGGGAGGGCATCGATGGGCTTTTGGGGCTGGCGGTACGGATAGCCGCAGACCCAGGCACACCTGTTGTCACCTCTGATGGCGCTTATCCCACATTCAATTTTCATGTGGCGGGGCAGGGCGCGCGGCTGGTTAAGGTGCCGTTTCGCGACGGCCACGAAGATCTTGATGCATTGCTCGCGGCCACCCTAAAGACGGACGCGCGAATTCTCTACGTTTCTAACCCGAACAATCCGATGGGGACTTGGGCACATGCTGTGGCCCTAGATGATCTGATCCGCCGGTTGCCCGATGGCGTATTGTTGCTTCTTGACGAAGCCTATTGCGATACGGCACCGGCTAGTGCTGTCCCTCAAATTGATGTCTCGAATGGTCAGGTGCTCCGGCTTCGCACCTTTTCCAAAGCCTATGGGCTGGCAGGCGCACGTGTCGGATATGCGCTGGGAGCGGAACCCCTGATTGCGCAGTTCGAAAAGGTCCGCAATCATTACGGTATCAACAAAATGGGACAGGTCGGTGCGCTCGTTGCGGTGCAGGACCAAGACTATCTAGTGCAAGCGGTCGCCAAGATCGCCGCGTCACGCGACCGGATAATGGTAATCGCCAAGGAAAATGGCCTTTTGCCAATTCCCTCAGCCGCCAATTTTGTGACGATCGACTGCGGCCGGGATGCGGTTTTTGCGGCGCGCGTCCTTGAGGAATTGCTCGCGCGCGGCGTGTTTGCCCGCAAACCCGGAGTACCGCCGCTCGACCGCTGCATCCGCATTTCGTGCGGACGCGACGAAGATCTCGATGTGCTGGCCCGAGTGTTGCCAGAAGCTTTACGTGCTACTCTTTAGATCTAGTGGGAGTGAGACATGACCAATTCACAGGAAAAGCATGCGATCCGCACTGCTGAAAGCAAAGGCTATGTTCTGGAAAAGGTGGGTAAGGGGCCGCACCATGGCCGTTTCTCCATCTTGAAAAAAGCCGAGGGGTCGCGCGTGCGCTCAGATGTACCTGGCGCCGAATTTACCTTCACGCTTCAAGAAGCCGAAGATTGGCTCGCCAAAGCCAGCAAATAGTGCCGGGCAATGTGGGCCAGGGCTATGGCTTCGTTGTCCGCGCAGACTGAATTCACGCCTCGATGGTGATCATGGTGTGGATGTCGTTGGTGAGGAAGCCGGTGGCACTGGGCCGGCGGACACCCGGCAACACGGCCACATCGAAGAGTTCTGTCACCGGACCTTCAAGGCGTATCCATTGCACCACATCACCCGAGCGTGTGTCGATGATCTGAACGCCGCACCAGGCATCGGCATCGCGCTTTTTCAATTCGCCATCAAGCGCCAGCCCGTTGAACGAGCCATCGCGTGGCAGCGAAAGCCCGGCGATGGCATGGCCATTGTGGAAGGCAAGCCCGCGCATGAAGCCCGGCAGAAATGCGCGCGGTTCGAATGCGCCCGAAGCTGCGTCAACGGTGCCGATGTGGCCGGTGCCGGAATTCAGAACCCATAACTGTTCGCCGGCCCAGCGGGGGCTGTGGGGCATCGACAATTTATCGGTGACGATCGAGTTGTCGCGTATGTCGATGATGCAGCCGCCCTCCGCTCGCCGCGCACGCCAGCCGTTGACGACGTCACTGCGCGACACCGTCGTCACGTAAGCCGGAGCGCCATCGCGCATCGCTAGGCCGTTCAGATGGCAGCGATCCTCGTTGGCAAGTTTAGAGATGAATGGGGGTTGCCAGAACGGTTTGAAAGAGTGTGTTTGGCTCAGCATTGCCAGGCACGAATAGGCGGTGTTGACGAACACGATTCGGCCATCAGCCAGAACGCCGATTTCGTGCATATCGATGTCGCCGGTGGTGTGCGCGACGCGGGGCACGTAATGGCGATCGCAGCCGTCGAGGGTCTGATTGGGAGCGAGTACATTTTCAAAGCGCCAAAGCTGGAAGATGGTCGAGACCAGCAGGCGCTGCCCGTCGCTCCACAATCCCATGGCCCGGGCCAGAAATCGCTCATGAAACGATACGGCGCCGCGTTCGTCGACGCCGACGAGATAGAGCCGCCCGGACTGGTAGGAGGTAAAGGCCAGGCTAACCTGATGTCGCTGCAACCAGCCGGCGAGCCCGCGCGAACAGCTTATGCGCGCGGGCTCGGTTGCAGATGGAGCCGCTTGGGTGGGTTCAGGTCCGGCATCAGTCACAGGTGCCCCCAATGTTTGTTCAGCGTCGCCAAGGCTCAATCAATGGCGAACGGCCCAATGTGTTGCATTTGAGTACTTGGCGGAATGTGACCAATCAGAATTCGTCATAGCCTCCAGTAGCCCCCTACCCGAATCAGATACCCGTGTTAACTAGAATAACTATTTGTCCGTACGAGCGCGCATTAAGACGCGTTCGGATTGATCAAGGGCGGGGGCCTGTTACAATGAACGGCAAGCAATTGCGGGCGACAATGCTTGGTGTGGGACCGTCATTGAGTGTCGTTTCAAACTCCCAGAATTTAAGACCATCCCACACCAACTATAGCAACGATGCAGGGCGCGGCTCGGACACCTTTGCGGACGATGCAGGTCTGATGTGGCGCCGTGCGCTGCTCGGTGGCGTGGCGGCAGGGGCCATGTGGGCCGGGATGCCACGGCAGGCCTCTGCGAGCGTGCCGCTGTGCGGCAGCAGCAGCACCTACGATTTCGTCACACATACGCTGACATGCGTGCAAGATCAGTCAGCGGGCATAACGGCCTACGTCCCCAATCTGATCGTTAAGGACCTGACGAAGAACATCACGCCCACGTCAGGGACCGTCGGCATTTTTGTCAACACTGGTGATGTCGCGACGCTCAACAGTACGTTCGGCGCGCACAGTATCACGACGACGGGAAATTATGCCCACGGTATCTCGGTTGAGGCGACCAATGGTGTCACGATCGTGCACTCGGGCGATATCACAACATCTGGAAACACTGCTGACGGCATCAATACCTATGCGTACTATGGTATCGCAAACGTCACGAGCACGGGAGAAATCGCGACAAGCGGCGCATCCTCGCATGGTATCGAAGCGCGCTCCGCCTATGGCGGAGTGATCGTCACCAGCACAGGAAATTTTCTCGTACAAGGCGACGGATCTGCAGGGATCAGGGCCATCGGTCACAACGGGAGCTACGGTTCTGGGGAAGCTGTTACCGTGAATAGTGCAGGCAGCATCAAGGCCCTCGGTGACGGTGGACGAGGAATTGATGCTCGAAATTTCGAGGGCGCTACCTCAGTCACGTCTGTAGGCGAGATCGCAGTCGGCAACTACGGCGCTGGCATTCTAGCACAAGGTAACTATGGGCAAGTCTCCGTCAACAGCACTGGCGATATCACC
This sequence comes from Hyphomicrobium sp., assembly GCA_040080075.1. Lineage (GTDB taxonomy): Bacteria > Pseudomonadota > Alphaproteobacteria > Rhizobiales > Hyphomicrobiaceae > JANNFX01. Next base: position 13,017 of record JBEBJD010000093.1, read on the forward strand.
GGAGGAGCGAGCAGTTCGGGCATCGTGGCCACCGGCGGATTTTTCGGCAAAGGTGGCCCCTTATTGAGGCCCTTATCCAATGGCGGTATCTCGGTTACGTCAGTTGGAGATATCACGCTGACGGGAGACAATAACTTCCGCGGTGGCCCTCTTGGACTGTCTGCTGCAGGCATTTTAGCTTTCGGCGCTGGCGACATCACCATCGATTCGACAGGAGATATTTCAGTAAGTGGTGACAATCGCAGTGGTATCATTGCGGCGTCGTATGGCGGGTATTGCTGCCGCCCCGTGAAGAGCGTGCCGTTTTCCGGCGTATCAATCGTTTCGGTTGGCGATATCACCACCACCGGCAATTCTTCGTTTGGCATCGCTGGGGTCAGTCTTTACTCAGACGGCGTGACCATTTCGTCTGTTGGTGACATCGAGACAAGCGGCACCTATTCCGCGGGCATCATAGGCGGCTCGCGCTATGGCAATATTGCCATCACGTCCAAGGGCGACATCACGACAACGGGCCAGCAGTCGGATGGCATTGTCGCATTCCAGGACAGCTTTTCGGGTAGTGCCGTTGTTACCAGCACAGGGGACATTAAGGCCTCGGGTCAAAATTCTTCGGGCATCGTTGTCGAAAGCGGCTACGCGAACACGGTCAACATCTTGGGCGGCACGGTTTCGGGCGGCACCAGCTTTCAGGGCGGCACTGCGGGTGGCGTTGTCTTTGACGGCGGCTTCAAAAATACGCTGAACAACCATGGCACCATCACGGGTGGTGGTTCGGGCTGGGCGGTTTTGGGCAGCTATGGCGGTGAAACGGTCAATAATTTTGGCACCATCACTGGCAATGTTGATCTCATCAACTTGGGTCGCGGCAGCGTTCTCCCCGCAAAAGCCGCTTCGCCCAATTCGGGCCTCGCACCCTCTTCCGATGACTTCAATAACGCCGCTGGCGCCACCTTTAATTCCGGCGACACTGTCAAACTTGGTTACGGTACGCTGACGAACGGCGGTACATTGAGCCCGGGCGGCGACAGGAAGGTGCAGACGACGTCACTGTTTGGCAATCTGGTGCAAAGCGCCAAGGGCCTCTTTAGCGTCGATGTCGATCACACCGCTAATGCTTCCGATCGCATTGACGTTGTGGAAGGCGGCGGTTCGATCGTCACGCGCGCCGGGCGTTCTGGAACGGCCACGCTTTCTGGCACGATTGCGGCCAGTCTGTTGAGCTTCGATGCCATCAAGGCGGATAAGAACTTCACCATTCTGTCGGCTGCTGGTGGAGTGTCCCATGCCGGACTTAGGGTCGCTGATACGGCCCTTGTCGACTACACACTGCTCTATCCCAATGCCAATGATGTCGTTCTGGCAATGAATGTCACCTTCAGCAGTGCTGGATTGACACCTAACCAGTCGGCGGTCGTTGATTACTTTGGCCGCGGTGTCGGGGCGGGTGCCCCAGCAGAGTTGGAACAGGCTTATCTGGCGCTTCTAAATGCTGCCGATGCCGCTAGCCTTGGCGCCATAGCCGATCAGCTCTATTCCAACGCGGGCGGTGGAGCTGCACTGGGAGCAATGCAGTCGGGCGATGCTCTGGCCCTTGGTATGCGCAGTTGTCCGGTTGCCGAAGGCCCCTATGGCCAGTTGCGCGAAACGTCTTGCATTTGGGCTAAGCCCGCGGTGCGCCGCTTTGCTCAAGGCATGGATACAGATACCGCCAATATCCGCGACCGCACGGCAGGTATCGCTGGTGGCTTCCAGGCGGCGGTTGGCGCCAACACCTGGGCAGGCTTAGGTGTCTCGCTGGAGGACAGCAACACTGAAATCAACAGCACGACCCAGATGGATGGGACGTGGTGGCAGATCGGCGGCGTCGCCAAATGGACTAGCGGGCCTTGGAAACTGTCGGGCTCGATCAGCGGCGGTCAAGGAGACATCGATACCGAGCGCGGCATCAATATTCCTGGCGTTAGCGCTGTTGCCACAAGCGGCACCGATGTGGGACTGGTCACGACCCTGACGCGGCTTGCCTACTCGTTCGGCGCGAGCGGCCTTTATGTAACGCCGATGCTGGATCTTGGCGTCAGCTACATCAATGTCGGCGGTTTTACGGAACAAGGGGCAGGAGTTTTGAACCTTGTAGTGTCATCGTCGAGTGATTGGATCGTCTCGGGCGGTCCTGCAGTTGAAATCGGATCGACCATCACAGGTGATGGGTTCACCTATCGTCCTTATGTCAAGGCGGGCGTGACGTTCCTCAGTGACGATGGCTTTACGTCGTCAGCACGATTTGTCAGCGCCCCAGCCGGGCTGGCACCGTTCACTATCACGTCGCGGTTTGACGACATCTTTGCTGATCTGACGGCGGGTGTGCAGATCTTTGGCGGCAATGGTCTTAACCTGCGCCTGAACTACGATGGCCGCTTTGGCGAGAACAGTCAGCAGCAGGGGCTCGATGCCAAGCTGACTGTGAACTACTGAAGCCAGTATTACCTTTTTTGGTGGGTAGCGGCGGGGCGTGGGACTTTTGTGAGATCCAAGTCTCGCCCAGTAAAGGGGAGTGCCCTGGAGCGCCGATCGAGGAACGAACCGGTCCTAGCCGGCTATATGCCCGAGCTTATTCAATTTCCCGGGCGTAACTGATGACGGATAGGAACCGGATAGGGAGTTTAATGAGCTCTTCGGGGCCGTGCGGCGCGTCGGCGTCAAAAAACAAACTGTCGCCGGGCTTCATCGGATATAGCTTGTCGGCGTGCCGGTACACAACCTCGCCTTCAAGAATATAAAGAAACTCAAGCCCGCTGTGCTGGAACAGCGGAAACACGTCAGACTCGTGGGTGAGCGTAATGAGATATGGCTCGACGATCACGCCGCCGCCGGTTCCTCCGGTGTGCCCCAGCAACTGATATTGGTGGCCCGCGCGCGTGCCGCGCCGCTCGATGACGAGACCCTGGCCTGCCGAAACGAACACAGCATCGCGCCGTTCCTCAAACCGGCGGAACAAAGCCGTGACCGGGACTCCAAGCGCGCGTGACAGACGTTGCAACGTGGTCAATGAAGCCGACGTGACCCCGTTTTCAATTTTTGAAAGCATGCCCAGGGATAACCTGGTGGCCCGTGCCAGATCGGAGACGGTGATACCGAGTTTCTTGCGGAAGCTGCGCACTTCACGCCCAATCGCAACTTCCAGCATATTGTCGCGCGCGCCTTCAAGCGCGTGAGGGTCCTGATCGTTTGAGGCGGAGATGGCCTGCTTATCGAGTTGCTCGATTTCGTCGTCGTCCACTTCGGCGCGAACGACTGACTTCGTCTTTGTAGTTGGAAGCGCTGTTTGAATTGGCTTGGTAACTGGGGCGGGAGCCCGCTTCTCAGGTTTCAATCTGACTTCGGCGCGTTTTGACATGCAAGCTGAGCTCCTGAAGTGCCGTCAGGCCCACGATTTGTCCCCCGAATTCATGGGCTGCATCCATAAGACTGGTCCAAAAGTATAGGGCCGCGGCGCTATCCGCAAGCAGATGAAACGTGTTCGTTACCCCAATATCGGATCGTGTCACGATTGCCGACATCTTGGCTACTGAAGTTTGAGCAATTGAGTGATTTTCAAATTTATGAGGTCTGAAGTCGATTGCACTAATTTTGGCCAGCATTGCAGGGGCTCGTGCACCTCCGAGCACGAACCAAGCATGACTGTCGCGGCGCAATAAGGGGTAGGTCCTCTCCTCGTCGTCAAGTTTCCAAGATTCAAGCATTTTGTCGTAGGTTGCTGCATCACCTTGAGCGTTGGCTACAAGTGGATCGCCCAGGAGAATGACCTCTCCCGGCGCCAGCACAAGGCACATGCTCCCGTTTGGCTGTATGAATGCCGTGTTGGGCTCGGCTTCGACGGTGACGCCGCGCGCCTTCATGGCGGCAATGGTACCCCGGCCCTTGAAACCCAGGCGCGGTAGAGCCGACAGGTCGCCCAAAAACAGGCCGCCCGTTGCGACCGCCCCAGTCGCGAGCCCCGATGCTGGCACGGATGCGGCAACGGCGGTATCGCCAAGGCAGCTCCAAATGGCCCCGGCTCCTTCCAGAGTGCGGCGCAGCGGTGCGCGGCGCAGATATGTGAGGGGGTTTGTCATCTCAAAATGTCCTGGCTCACAGTTTTTGACTCACAATTCTTGGCGCTTGTTATCGGGATCGTAGAATGGCGTGGCCACCACTTCGGCGTCGGCCATCAGTCCGCCGTCAACCCGGATCTGGAATTTTGTGCCCACTTCCGACATTCCCGGTGGCACAAAGGCCAAGCCAATTGCCTTGCCCAAAGTTGGCGACTGGACCACTGAGGTAATGCGGCCTGTGATCTCCCCATCCCGAATGATCAGGTGACAATCCTTGGGGGTGGGCACGCCGGAGCCAACGACGGCAAAGCCCACGAGCTTGCGCGTCATGCCTTTGGTCATCTGCATTTCGATCGAGCGCTTGCCGACGTAGAACGATTTCTTCTTGGCCAATGCCCATTCCATTCCAGCTTCAGCAGGATGAGTGAGACCGTCGGTATCTTGGCCAACAATAATGTGCCCCTTTTCAAGCCGCAAAATACGCTGCGCTTCGACACCGAATGGTTTAAGGCCCATCGGTTTGCCCACTTCCATCAGCTTGTCCCATAGAGCCTCGCCAAATCCCGACGGGCAGTGGATCTCATATCCGGCCTCACCCACGAAGCCAACGCGAAGCACGCGCACGGGAATGCCTGCGAGGTGCCCAACCCGTACGCCCATATATGGGAACGCCTCTTTCGAGAAGTCGATATCGGTCTTGAGTTTCTGGACGATGTCGCGTGCCATTGGACCGGCGAGGTTCACCGCCGAATAGGCCGCCGTCACATTGGCGACATCGACATCCATCTTCCAGTGCACGTTAAACCACGTCATGGCGCGATAGACCTGATCGACCGCGCTGGTTGTCGCCGTTACATAGTAGTGGCGCTCATGCAGGCGGCAGGCGACGCCGTCGTCCATCACAACGCCAGACATATCGGTCATCAGGGTGTAGCGCGCGCGGCCGATGGGCTGCTTTTCATAGGCCCAGGTATACATCCGGTCTATGAAAGCCGCCGCGTCGGGGCCGCGAATGTCGAGGCCGCCCAGTGTCGAGACATCAATGATGCCCGCACCTTCACGCACAGTCCTGACCTCAGCTGCGATGGCTCGCGCCGGGTCCGTCTTGGTTCCGTAGTAGGCAGGACGCATCCATTGCCCCGCCGTCATCATTTGTGCGCCAAGCTCGATGTGCCGGCCGTGCATGGACGTCAATCGCACAGGCTCGAAGGCGCGGCCTGCCATATGGGCAAATTTCTCGGCCACCAGCGGCGGGCGGAACGTGGTGGTACCGACTTGGGCCAGTGTCTTCCCAGTCTGCTTGGCAACAATGCGTATGGTGTTGAGATTGGTGTGGCGGCCCTGACTGGAGCCCAGACCCGCTGTCGAATACCGCTTCACCAGCTGAATATCATCATAGCCATCTTTGACTGTGTTGATGATATCGCGCGTCTTCAAGTCTTCGTCGAAGTCGACGAAGTCCTTGGTGCCTTTGCCTGTGAAGATAGGATAGGGGTGCGTAATGGCCGCCGCTTCCGGGTCGGTTACGGGCGCGGGGCTCGTATCAACAGAAAGCCCTTGAACCCGCGTGGCAGCGTCTGCGCCTGCAGCCTTAGCCGCCGATGAGACGGTATCGCTATTCCAGATGCCGGCTGCTGATCCGGTCAGTACGATGCCTTGAGGCATATTTTCGGTGCGGTGCATGCTGATGGCTGGATCATAGACAACCTTGGCACCAGCGTGGCTCGCCAAATTGAGGGCAGGCGTATAGCCCACGCTCATGACAACGAGATCGCAGCTGAGCCAGTCACGCACGCTGGAGGCTGTGCCCTCACCTGTGATCTTAGCGACAGCGACGCTCTCAACGTGCCTGTTGCCTTTGGAGTCGGCCAGGGTGCAGCCGGCCATAATACGCACGCCACGTGCCTTTAATGCCTCAAAGGCGGAGCCACTGGGCGTGGCATTGAGATCTGCGATCGCGGCAATTTCAATGCCGGCGTCGAGCAGGTCGAGGGCCGTCTCGTAGCCAAAGCGATTGCTGGTTGCGATCACGGCGCGCGTGCCGGGCTTTACTCCATAGAGCCGCATCAAGCGTTGCGCGGCATCCGCGAACATGATGCCGGGTCGGTCGTTATTGGAAAAAACCAGTGGCTGATCGAATGCGCCGCTCGCGATGATCGTGTGTTTGGAGCGGATCTTGTAAAGCCGCTGACATGAAATGGCGGACGCCCAGTTGTCTGAAAAGAGCCCGGTCACCGCGGTGTCCGTCATGATAGTCAAATTCGGGAGCGCGCGGGCCTTTGCGATGAGTTCTAGGCGCGTCTTGTCCGTATCCGCGCGCGAGCCGAGACTGCGGCCATAGAGAAGAGAGCCGCCAAGTGCGGGCCATTCGTCGATCAGCAGCGTATCGGCGCCACATTCGGCAGACGCGATCGCCGCTTGAAGTCCAGCCGGTCCACCGCCTACCACCAGGACATCGGCAAAGAGATAGGACTTGTCATAATACTTGTGTTGGGCATCCGGTTCGAGTTTGCCAATGCCTGCCATGTAGCGGATCGGCTTTTCGAAGTACTTCCAGGCTCCTCTGGGGCGATAAAATGTTTTGTAATAGAACCCGACCGGCAAGAAGCGCGAGAAGGCGCCGATCACCGAAAAGAGGTCGTATTTGAGCGAGCCAAAGTGGTTGAGCGAGAGCACGGCAATGCCGTTGCTGAGCGTGTAGCGGTCTGCGCGCACATTGGGTTCTTCCGCAACTTGCACAAAACAATTGGCTTCATGACCGGCCATGGTCAGGACGCCGCGCGGGCGGTGATATTTGAAGGAGCGGGACAAAATAGTTTGGCCGCCAGCATAAAGGGCCGAGGCGATGGTGTCGCCAGCGAATCCGTTGAACAGCTTGCCATCAAACGTGAAGGTCAGCGGCTTGGTGTGGTCGGCAAGCAAGCCCCAAGCGGGACCGTCGAGACGGCGGTCATTGTGAGCACTCATGACGTTTTCCCGCCTGTACGTTCAAAATACGTATCTGCCGTCATTGTCTCCAAAATCTCGTCGGAGATATTGTTGCGCCGGGCAATGAACCAGTAGTTGGTCGGCGCATGCAGCCACCACTCATGGATCTCGCCGGCGGTGTTGTCTTCCAAGAACAGATAGGAAGTCCATTCGGCATCGGTTGCGGTCGCTGGATCGGGCATCGGCTTGACTTCGCCGCCCCAAACAAACTCTGCAATGTTTCGAGGCCCGTTGAGCGGACACTTTAGAATTTTCATAGGCGCTCCAATTGCCCTGCCGCCAATGCTAAACTGAACTCTCTAATGGCCGACCGAAGCGGCTCCCTTTTCGCCCACAAGGTCGAACGTATCGAAACGGTTCAATGCAAACGGCTTCAAGAGATCGGGCTGGCGGTTGGTGGCAACGCATTCCGCCATGCGCACGCCGCATACTGGCGTTGCCTTGAACCCCCACGTGCCCCAGCCGGCATCGATGTAGTAGTTATCGACAGGCGTCAGTCCCATGACAGGAGAGAAATCCGGAGTCATGTCGGCCATTCCGGCCCACTGACGCAAGATGCGAAGCTCGCCCATGAACGGGAACAGCTCCAGCATGTGACCCATTAGACTTTCCTTGAAGTCGAGCGTCGAGCGCGTCGAATATAGCCCATAGGCATCGGTCGCGCCGCCCATCACCATCTCGCCGCGTGCCGACTGCGAGATGTAGACATGCAGCGATCCAGAAACCACGATCTGATCGAGAATAGGCTTCACCGGTTCGGACACACAGGCCTGAAGCGGGATGGTTTTGATCGGCAGTTTGAGCCCGGCCATGCGTGCAACGACGCTCGATGCGCCTGCTACCGCTTGAACAACCTTGCTCGCAGAGATGGTGCCGCGCGTCGTTTCAACGCCGTTGGCGCGGCCATTCTCGATGATGACGTTTTTTACTTCCGTTTGCGTGTGGACTTCGACACCCATCCGCATGGCTTCCTTGGCATAGCCCCATGCAACCGAGTCATGCCGCGCAATAGCGCCGGGCGGATGATACAATGCTCCCAGTACGGGATAGCGGGCGTTTTCATCGACGTTCATCGAAGGGCAAATCCGCTTCACGTCGCCAGTATCAATCACCTCTGAATTGAAGCCCAAATGCTT
>JBEBJD010000054.1:0-4958 GCA_040080075.1 Hyphomicrobium sp.
TCAGACGAAACCCGCAAAGACCCCGGGGTTGGTTGAGTGAGTACGGGTGGCACCGGTTGTTTTCGAGTAGACGGCCCCCCAAGTTGAGTACCGGGAGATTTATTGCCTTCCCACGCTGACCGGTGAGTATCGATTACGGTTTGTGGGTTCCTGAGCGTCGCCTGTGTTGTGTCATCATAATTTGTTGCGTTGCGTATCAGTTGTTTGCGTTCGCGTTGTAGTGCGTAGCCCTTTGAACCTCTCAGTTCTGCGTACCCCAGTAATGCGTTTGTAAGTGTTGCGTTGGAGTAGCCCTCTTAAAGTGCCAAGATCACGCCCCTCTGCGCGATCCAGGAATTAGGGTCCTCCGCCCGGCGAAAATGGTGATGTGCGTAGCGCCGGGCGGTCGACCAACTCCGCCGTCCTTGTATTATTTTGTTGCGTAAACCGTAGCGTCGTAGAGTTCGAGTTCCCAAGTCTTGTTCAGAGTTGAGGCGTCTATGCCTAGTCTTGTGAGTGGCGTTTTAGAAACGGAAGATCAATCTTGGCGGTCCCTGCACGATGTTTTGAGTGTGCTGCTGGGACAAATGGAATTCACCGCCAGTGCAGGAGCTGGAGGCAAACTAGAGTAGAATTGGAGGGGCCCGGCCCCGGTTTTTAAGTAAGCCACCGGGTTTCTCCGCTGAGTAGGCAAGCGCCCTAGTGCGAGACAGCACATGTCCAAAGGCACTGCATAAACCAGTCGCGCGTAGCAGTGTCGCTGTGCTGGGTGCGCTTGCCGCCTGCCTTAGTTGAAGTTCTCGTGTGTCGCGCCGGGGCCGTTGCCCCAACCAGGTTTGCGTATCATCCACCAGTCTAGAAGCGTACTTTTTCAGGAGGCGATCACATGATCCCCGGCCACATCAATCCTCTGCAATGGCATCAGGCTCTTGGCGTTGCGCGCCAGTCGTGCGCGCGGTTCTTTAGGGATGGCGGACACCCCGCTGACGCGATGCATGCTTTCGGCTTAACCCCTAGTGATGCCAGTTCGTTGGACTGGAGCAAGGCGGTGGAGGCGATTGCGGGGGTCTTGTGCGCTGTACCGGAAAAGCGTGCCGCCTGAACATTTGACCCCAGGTCGTCCCACTTCCAATCTGCAAACTCAAAAGCCCCCGTAATCGGGGGCTTTTTTTTATTCGTGAAAGTAGTGATCACGAAGCGGCGTGCCGTAGAATTCGCCTACGGCTCGAGTTCTGTATCCCAGTAGAGATAGTCCATCCAACTCTCGTGCAAGTAGTTGGGCGGAAACAGGCGGCCATTACGGTGCAACTCAAACACCGTCGGCCGGTAAGGTACCTGATGCGGGCGCATCCCTGCCTTTTCAGGCATCAGGCCGCCCTTGCGCAAGTTACACGGCGAGCAGGCGGCGACCACGTTATCCCACTTGGTTTGACCACCCCGCGAGCGCGGGATGACGTGATCGAATGTCAGATCTTCCCGGTCGCCGCAGTACTGGCAAGTAAAGCGATCGCGCAAGAACACGTTGAAGCGCGTGAAAGCGGGGTAAAGAGCCGGCTTCACAAAGGTTTTGAGCGACACCACACTGGGCAATCGCATTTCAAAACTCGTCGAGCGGACCGTGCGTTCGTACTCGGAAACGATGTTGACGCGGTCCAAAAAGACAGCCTTCACCGACTCCTGCCAGCTCCAGAGCGACAACGGGTAGTAGCTCAGGGGCCGGAAGTCGGCGTTCAGAACCAGGGCCGGAAAGGCTTCCGGCGATGCAGCATGGGCTTGCACGGCCTTGATTCACTTCCTTAAGTTCCGATGCACTCCGCAACGAACATGTGGAGTGCGGACGGGATACTAGCCGCGCATGTCAACTCTGTGAAGCACTTGAAAAATTGCTGCAAATGGTGGGTGAAACCAGCTCTGGTGGCGTTGTCCCAGTATATTTTACGCTCCCTGGCGTCTAAACTCTTCAAGCTAGCCTGAGAGGAGACTAATATGAACAAGTGGCTCACATGAGCCGCTTCAGTTGACCCCGCTCTAAGGAGCTAGAACGGTCATGCAACGGCAGCGCGCAATACTTTGGGTTTCAATCCTTTTATGCGCTTTCGCAGCCGGACCCGTTTCAGCCGCGAGTAAACGGCTCGCTGATTGGGCGACAGTGCTGCATCCCCGCCTTGGTTTTCAAATTGCTTATCCTGGTAATGTTTTTACGACCAACGGCGGCCGCATCAGCGAAGATGGGCAAGTGTTCGTATCGATCGATGGCACAGCCAAACTGATTGTCGGGGCATTCTCCAACGAGGATGGCACGTCAATGCTCGATTATCGCGCTCAACTCTTGTCAGAAAACTACGCCGGTGCAGACATCGACTTCGGACCTGTCCGGCACAATTGGTTCATCGTTTCGGGAACACGCGGCACGATGCATTTCTACGAACGTGTCAGTTTCACGTGCGATGGCCGTCTGATCAATAGCTGGGCTCTCTATTATCCAGCCTCGATGCGCTCCTTCTACGACGCGGTTGTGGAAGCGATCGCGCGCACCTATACGCCTGGGGCCGGGCATGCGGGTGATTGCGGCGGGCTGTAAAATTGCGTTTGGGTGTGGGTGAGCGTCCTTGACTCTGGTATGTAGATTTGCGCCTAGCCCCAACGGCTATCTGCATCTTGGCCATGCGCTCTCCGCCATTGAAGGATTTGAGACCGCCCACAGACACGGCGGACGCTTTCTCGTGCGGATAGAAGACATCGACACAGCACGCAGCCGTGACGCTTATGTTGCTGCCATTTTTGAAGATCTGGCGTGGCTTGGGCTGACTTGGGAAACGCCGGTCATGCGCCAATCGGAGCATTTCGGGCGTTATTGCGAATTGGCTTCCAGGCTCAAGGCCATGGGCGTGCTTTACCCCTGCTTCGCGACACGCGCTGAGATTTCTGCCGCCGCCGCCGATAATCCGGCGGAGCGCGACCCCGACGGAGCTCCGCTATATTCGGGCCTCTACAAATATCTAACGGCCAGTGAGATCGCGCGGCGGTGCGAATGTGGGGAAAACTATGCGCTTCGCATCGATATGGAAAAAGCCCTCGAAGTGATGCGCCACAAGTTGAATGGCGAGCCGCTGACCTTCGTGGAAGTGAATCCTTCAGGTGAGCCAGAGATAATCGCGTGCCGGCCTGAAATATGGGGCGATGCCATTATCGTGCGCAAGGATACACCGACGAGCTATCACTTAGCTGTGGTGGCCGATGATGCCCTGCAGGGCATTACACTCGTAACGCGCGGGCGAGACCTCTTTCAGGCCACGGGTCTGCAAAGATTGCTGCAAGTGCTGCTGGAGTTACCGGTTCCCAAGTATGTCCACCATCGCCTGCTGATGGGTGAGGATGGCCGCAAACTGGCCAAGAGTGCGGGGGATACTTCGTTGCGTGAACTGCGCGCCAATGGCGTTACCGCAATGGATATAAAAAAGGCGCTACAACTTGTCTAAGGGCCTCAAATCGAGGCAAATAGTCAGCATTCGGTAACTAAGTTTTTATAATGGTAACAGAGGGAGTTGCGCCATATAGTTCACAAAATTGCTTCGGCGGGTGCCGGGCACTTTTCCGATCAGCGCTTTGGCAGCTATGAAGAAGCAAAAAAAGCAAAAGCCAAAATCGAAGCGGCAGGCCGTGGTCCAGGCCAGCGGCAGCGCGCAAACGCAGGCGCGCGGTGTGAGCAGGGTCACAACTCATATTGCCGTTCGCTCAGGACCATTGGCGGCTTTGGAGCGGCGCGGAGCCAGCGCCATCTCTCAACTCAATAAAATGACCAGCCGGGGCGTGCAGGCAGTGGCGGCCACTTACCCGGCTGATGACCGGCAGGCACTCGGCTTACTGATGTTGCCGTTCCTGGTCATCGCCTTCGCGATCGGCAGCAGTCAGTCCATGAGGTGGCCTGCTGCCGTTGTTGATCCGGTTGCAGAGCAGGCCGCATTTGCGCGGCCCTCTGGACCGATGCCTGCCGGCCAGGACGTTGTCGTGGCAAATCAGCAGGGTGTGCCCGTGGTTTCGGGACAATCTCCCTCTCAGGTGCTTGCGCCATTTCAGATCAATCCTCCGGACGTAGCGGCCACATTGCCAGCAAATACGGCCCTCCCGGTGACCGTCGGACCACGGCAGGCTTTGCCTTCCACTGAGCTCAGCACAGTCCAACTTGGTGCCGGCACGGCGGTGGCCCAATCGGTTCCAGACGTTAAAGCCCTGACGCCGCTGGTCGGACCGGAAGTCATCGCATCCCTGGCTCCCAATGACCTCACGAACCTCTCTCCGGCAAAGCCCACAGAGCTGGCAGCTCTGCCTCAAGATGCGGGACTGCCCGTACCAGCCCCGGCCGCGTTCCCGCCAGCGCCCACTGAAGGGCCTGGCAATGTGTGTACCGCCGATGCGCCTGCAACGATAACCGCCCGCCCCGAGCGGATCGCGGCACTAGGCGGCCCAGCTGGCGGCGGCTATGTCGATCCTATTGCCTTTGGCATGGAACTGGCTGCAGCCGCGCGCGAGCAACTCGACGACTTCACCGTCTACACCGACAAATACCGCACCATCGCTTACCCCAACGGCGACGTCCCGGCTTTTTATGGTGTTTGCACGGATGTCGTCGTGCGAGCGTACCGCGCTCTTGGAATCGATTTGCAGGAGCTGGTACATCTTTCCAAACTCGGTTCAGGTGATACTAATATCGACCACCGCCGTGTTGGAACGTTGCAGAAATTTTTCGCCACCTACGGCGAGAGCATTCCTATTAGCGAATTTTCGGAAGACTATTGGCCGGGCGACGTTGTGAGTTATTACCGCCCGCAAAATGCTCATTCGCGGACGCATATCGCTATTGTTTCGGATGTCGTGGGGCCTTCGGGCAACTTTATGATTATCCACAATCGCGGCTGGGGGCCACAGCAGGAAGACGGTCTCTTTGTCGATCAGATCACAGGTCATTATCGCTATTCGGC